>NZ_JBIPMS010000084.1:0-7271 GCF_044368995.1 Flavobacterium sp.
GTTGCAAATCGGTAAGTTTTGTGTTTTTTTGCATGCGTAAAACAATTGGCTTCCATTGTTCGGCAGTAAAACTTTCTTTTTCATACAAGCTATGACAATCTGCACAACTTTTGGTGTATAAATTTTTACCTTCAGCAATAACTTCTGCTGTTATTTCAAATTTCTCAGCTGCAACATCTTTAACTGGAGGAATTTTCTCTGTAATAACAACTTTTTTTGGTGCACAGCCTAATACAACTGATAAAACCACTAATCCAATAAATACGCTTGATTTCATTTATTTTAATTTTTATATTTTCAAATATAAAAAAAATCCGTGTCGAAAAGATATCGAAACGGATTTTAATATTTATTTTCTTAATTGATTTGAAATTATATTACTTAACATCCACTAACTCAACATCAAATACCAAAGTAGCATCTGGTGGAATTACACCTCCAGCACCAGTACTTCCGTATCCTAAATACGATGGAATTACAAAACGAGCTTTATCACCCACTTGTAATAAGGCAATTCCTTCATCCCATCCTTCAATAACTTGCCCTACTCCTAATTGAAAATCAATAGGTTGTTTTCTTTTATAAGAAGAATCAAAAACTTGTCCGTTTTCTAAAGCACCTTGATAGTGCACAGAAACTTTTTTACCTTTTTCAGCTTGTTTTCCACTACCCTTTTGGATAATTTGGTAACGTAAGCCGCTTTCAGTTTTTAAAAAACCCGTAGCTAATTTTTCCATAGCGGATTCAGCAGCTTGTTTTTGTTCTAAAATTCTTTTTTCGCGAGAACCTTCAAACGTTCTAAACGCTTCAATAGCATTCCATTTTTCAGCTTCTGCTCCAACTCTTATAATTTCTATACTGTCTAAAGCATCATTTCCAGCCACAATATCTACAACATCTTGTCCTTCAACAACATGACCAAAAACAGTGTGTTTACCGTCTAACCAATTGGTTGGCACATGCGTAATAAAAAATTGTGAACCATTTGAACCTGGTCCTGAATTTGCCATAGATAAAACTCCAGGCTTGTCATGTTTTAATTCTGGATGAAATTCATCATCAAATTGGTAACCTGGTCCACCGGTTCCTTGACCTTGTGGACAACCGCCTTGAATCATAAAATCTGGAATGACCCTATGAAATTTCAAGCCATTATAAAAAGGCGTTCCCATTGGTTTTGCTTTGTTGTCTAATTGACCTTCAGCCAAACCGACAAAGTTTCCTACTGTTCCAGGAGTTTTATCGTGAGTTAACTTTACTAAAATTGAACCTTTTGCTGTATTAAATTTAGCGTAAATTCCGTCTTGCATTGCTTTTGTTTTTAAATTAAAGTGCAAATTTACTACTTTTTTGACTATATTTGATTGGTTTTTAAGCAAAAATTACATCAAAATGAATTTAGAAACATTGGGCAAAATGCAATAAAAAGAATACTATATTTGCAACAAATTAGAATTACAAAATAAATAAACATGCGCGTCGATATCATTACCGTTTTACCAGAATTAATAAAAAGTCCGTTTGAAGGTTCGATGATGAAAAGAGCAATCGATAAAGGGTTGGTAGTAGTCCATTTTCATAATTTACGCGACTTTAGCACGAACAAACAAAAAAGTGTGGACGATTATCAATTTGGTGGTGGTGCAGGCATGGTAATGAATATACAGCCTATTGATGATTGTATTACCAAACTAAAAAAAGAACGCAAATACGATGAAATCATATACATGACACCAGATGGAGACACGCTAAATCAAAAAATGGCGAATTCAATGTCGATGTTAGGAAATTTAATCATTTTATGCGGACATTATAAAGGTGTTGACCAACGTGTGCGCGATATGCATATTACTAAAGAAATTTCTATTGGTGATTATGTGTTATCAGGCGGCGAATTAGGTGCTGTAATTTTATGCGATGCCTTATTCCGTTTGATTCCTGGAGTTTTGAATGATGAAACCTCTGCCCTAACCGATAGTTTTCAAGATAATTTATTATCACCACCAATTTATACCCGACCTGCGGAATATAAAGGGATGAAAATTCCAGACATTTTATTAAGTGGTAATTTCCCTGAAATTGAAAAATGGCGCGAACAAAAAGCCTACGAACACACTTTAGCCAGAAGACCAGATTTATTGGAAGAATAATACAATTTACGATTTTAGATTTTAGATTTTAGATTTATGAAAAATCCCGAGTAAAACTCGGGATTTTCATATATATTAATTCGTAAATCTAAAATCGTAAATCGTAAATCTAAATTAAGAATACATTTTAGTACGTAATTCTTTAATTTTATCGTCTTCTAAATATTCATCAAACGTCATGTAACGGTCAATAACACCATTTGGCGTAATTTCTAAAATTCTATTTCCAACGGTTTGAGCAAATTCATGGTCATGTGTAGTTAATAAAATAGACCCTTTAAAGTTGTTTAACGAGTTATTAAACGCTGTAATCGATTCTAAGTCTAAGTGATTGGTTGGTTCGTCTAACATTAAAACATTGGCACGAATCATCATCATACGAGATAACATACAACGTACTTTTTCACCTCCAGAAAGGACATTACATTTTTTCAACGCTTCTTCTCCTGAAAAAATCATTTTTCCTAAAAAGCCACGGACATATACTTCATCACGTTCTTCTTCAGTTTTTACCCATTGGCGTAACCAATCAACTAAATTTAGATCTACACCATCAAAAAAGTCATGATTTTCAACTGGTAAATATGATTGTGTAGTAGTTATTCCCCAATCAAACGTTCCTGAATCTTGTTTTTTCAAACCATTTAAAATATCATAAAATGCAGTTGTTGCACGAGAATCTTTAGAGAAGACTACAATCTTATCACCTTTTGCCATATTTAAATGGACGTCTTTAAATAAAACGTCTCCATCTGATGATGCTGATAAATTTTGTACGTTTAATATTTGGTCACCTGCTTCACGTTCGGTTTCGAAAATAATGGCTGGATATCTTCTACTTGATGGTTTAATTTCATCTAAGTTTAATTTTTCAATCATTTTCTTCCGAGAAGTGGCCTGTTTTGATTTTGCCACATTGGCACTAAAACGTCGAATAAACTCTTCTAATTCTGCTTTTTTCTCTTCTGCTTTTTTGTTTTGTTGGGCTTTCTGACGAGCAGCTAATTGGCTACTTTCATACCAAAAAGTATAATTTCCTGAATAGTGTGTGATTTTCGCAAAATCAATATCTGAAATATGAGTACACACTGCATCTAAAAAGTGACGGTCATGCGAAACAACTAAAACCGTATTTTCATAATTGGCCAAGAAATTTTCTAACCAACCGATGGTTTCAAAATCCAAATCGTTGGTAGGCTCATCCATAATCAATACGTCTGGATTACCAAATAAAGCTTGTGCCAATAACACACGAACTTTTAATTTACCTTCTAATTCGCCCATCAATGTATAATGGTGTTCCGCTCCAATTTCTAAATTTGATAATAATGAAGCTGCATCGCTTTCTGCATTCCAGCCATTCATTTCATCAAATTGCAATTGCAACTCGCCAATTCTGTCTGCGTTTTTATCATCATAATCTGCATACAAGGCATCCATTTCAGATTTAAGCGCGTGTAAGGTTTTATTCCCAATTAATACGGTGTCTAAAACCGAAAATTCATCAAACATATTATGATTTTGATTCAAAACCGACATACGTTTTCCTGGGTCTAAAATCACTCTACCTGAAGTAGGATCTACCTCACCAGCAATGATTTTTAAGAATGTTGATTTTCCGGCACCATTTGCACCAATAATCCCATAACAGTTTCCTTGGGTGAAAGAGGTATTAACTTCATCGAATAAAATTCTTTTACCAAATTGTACCGATAAATTTGAAATTGTAAGCATGTATTTTTATTTTAATTTGTTGCAAAATTAGGAAAAACCAACGAGTTTTCACAGTTTTATTTTAATATTCTATTTGGAATTTTTAACGCTACATTAACATCTAAACGATTTAAAAACAAATACATTTGTTTACATGTTAAAATAAAACTATGCAAAAAAAATACAATTTCATTAAATTTATTGTTTGTGTTCTCCTTCTTACCACTTTAATATCTTGTAAAGATGGTTTTATGGGTGAAAATCATATAGCCTATTTTGGTGGAGAAATTGAAAATCCGAAAAATAATTTTGTGGTGTTTATGAAAAATAACAAAGTTGTGGATACTTTTTATTTGGATAAAAACAACCGGTTTTTTCATAAATTCGATTCGTTAACGCCAGGTTTGTACAGTTTTAAACACGATCCAGAATATCAATATGTGTTTTTTGATAAAAACGATAGTTTGATGATTCGATTAAACAGTAATGATTTTGATACTACTTTAATGTTTTGCGGACGTGGCGATGAAAAAAATAATTTTATGATGGAATTGTTTTTAAAAGACATGGATTTAAAAAACAACTTGTTTGATGTATATGAAAAATCTGAAAAAATATTTTCAAAATATATAGATTCTTCCAATCAAAATATTACAAATTTATACCACAAAAGAAAATCATTTATCAAATGGTCTGAAGAATTTGACCAAGTGGCAAAAGCAAATATTCAATTGAATTACGCTTACAAAAAAGAAGTTTTCCCAATTGTACACGAATTTAAGACTGGTGAAAATATCAAAAATAGTTTACCAAAATCATACTACAATTACAGAAAAAAAATTGATGTAAATCAATCAAACCTATTATACTATTCGCCGTTTATTAATTATATGACTAGCATGTTAAACAATGTTGTATTAACAAATACTAAAGGTTATTTAGACGATATGAGTTTAGAAAACAATATTAAAAAACTTGAAATTGCTGATACTTTAATTAAAAACAAACATGTAAAAAACTTGGTTGTGAATAATATTGCCAATATGTATTTGCTTTCTGATCAATGTTCCGTTAATAATGGTAAATTTTTTACTTTATATTCGAAAATGGTTTCCGATCAAAAAATGAAAGTTAAAGTCATGGAAACGGCAAGTAACATTCAGAAATTAAGAAATAATAATGTGTTACCAGAAATTAGTGTGTTAGACACAAATAATAAAAAAGTTCAGCTTAGTGAATTAATCACTAAAAAAACAATTATTTATTTTTGGACGAAACAATCCGAATCACATTCTTTTTATTCTCACAAAAAAGTAGATGAACTAAAAGCAAAATATCCAGACATTCAATTTATAGCAATAAATATCAATAACTCGCAAGAAGATTGGTTAAAAGAAATTGAAATAAAAAAATATGTCAATTCCATAGAATTAAGAGCAATAGATTTTGAGGAACTAAAAAATAAATGGGTAATTAATAAAGTATACCGAACACTAATTATAAATAAAAATGGCACCATAAACAATGCTTTTGTAAGTTTGTTTGATGCCAACTTTGAAAGTTATTTGCAATAGAAATTAGTATGAAAAATCCATAAAAAAAGGCGTCCCTATTTATCGAGACGCCTTTTTAATATATAAAATATTATTTATTTCCTTTTTCGAAATCAGCTACAAACTGAGCAATTCCTAAATCAGTAAGTGGATGTTTTAATAATCCAGTAATTGAAGATAATGGTCCTGTCATTACATCTGCACCAATTTTAGCACAATTAACAACATGCATAGTATGACGTACTGAAGCCGCTAAAATTTGAGTTTCAAAACTATAGTTATCATAAATTTGACGAATTTCATCAATTAAATTTAAACCATCTGTTGAAACATCATCTAAACGACCTAAAAATGGAGAGCAATAAGTAGCCCCTGCTTTTGCAGCCAACAAAGCTTGACCTGCAGAAAATATTAAAGTAACGTTAGTTTTAATTCCTCTATCTGAAAAATATTTACACGCTTTAATTCCTTCTTTAGTCATTGGTAATTTCACTACGATTTGCTCGTGTAAATCAGCTAATTCTTCACCTTCTTTAATCATTCCTTCAAAATCTAAGGCATTTACTTCTGCACTTACATCGCCATCAACTAGGTTGCAAATGTCTACATAATGCTTTAAGATATTGTTTTTTCCTGTAATACCTTCTTTAGCCATTAATGATGGATTTGTAGTTACTCCATCAAGAATTCCTAAAGCTTGTGCTTCAGCAATGTCTTTTAAATTTGCTGTATCAATAAAAAATTTCATGTTTTTTTGAATTTAAATTTGTTGTGTGTTGTTTATAAGTGCAAAAGTAAGAAATTGAAAAACAATATTCTATTTCTTTCTTCAGATTCTGTTTGTAAATTATAAAACTTATTCTGTTAGATGCAATTAAATTCGCCACGAAGTTTCGAATTTTCGGATTAACTTTTAAATTTAAATTCGAATTATCATCATAGATGATCTAATTTTTGATTGCTTTTATTGTATTTGTAAATTAGTGGCAAAAAAAATAAAATAGTTAAAATAGGGCTTATAATTTATAATGATTCATTAGGATTTTTTCGTATATTTTATCTGGCAAAATACGTTTCAAAACAATAGAAAATTTTTGCATAAAAGCGCCCACTTTATAATGAATTTTTGGATTTTTGGCATCTATAATTTTATGAATTGCTACAGCCATTTCTAATGGATTACTGCCACCAGAAACGTGTTCATTCATCATATTTAACTGATTTTGATAAACTGTTTCATAAGCAGATCCTTTTTGGACTGGGGCATGAAATCGTCTGGAAGCAATATCAGTAGCAAAATCACCTGGAGCCACGTTTGTAATATGAATACCAAAAGCTTTAGTTTCCATTCGTAATGACTCGGTAATTAATTCTAAAGCACCTTTTGAAGAAGAATAGACACTTCGGAAAGGTAATCCCATATAACCAGCAATTGAAGTAATATTAATAATTAAACCACTTTTTTGAAGTCGCATTTGAGGCAAAACCGCTTTCATGGTAGCTATAGGTCCAAAAACATTAGTTTCAAAATTATTTTTAATTTCTTCTAAAGGAATTTCTTCAAGTGGTCCTGTAATTCCGACACCTGCATTATTGATTAAAACATCTATTCTACCTTCCAAAAGTAACACTTTAGCAATACAAGCTTCGATTGAAGCCATATTTCGAACATCCAAAGCAATCAAATTAATTTTAGAATTAGAAATTGCAGCGGCGTTTCTACTTGTACCATACACAATGTATTCTTTATCTAATAAAAATTCGCCAATGGCTTTTCCAATTCCTGATGAACCACCAGTGATAAGTATTACTTTTCTCATTAAAACTAATTGATTTTGTTTGGTAAAATTAAATA
>NZ_JBIPMS010000172.1:0-2511 GCF_044368995.1 Flavobacterium sp.
CATCAATAATTAATAACTTTCCTTTATCATACGTGGTAACCCATGCTTCGTAACGCTCATTCAATCTGCTTAAATAATCGATAGATATAGAGTTCTCGTAATCTCTGCCACGCTTATGAATTTGGTCTACTAAATTAGGAATTGAACTTCTTAAGTAAATTAGCAAATCTGGCGGACCTACAAGGTCTTCCATTAAATCAAAAAGTAATTTATAATTGGTATAATCTCTATTAGACATTAAACCCATCGCATGCAAATTAGGCGCAAAAATAAAGGCATCTTCATAAATGGTCCTGTCCTGAATAGTTTTTTTTCCTGATTTTCTTATCTCTAAAATTTGTCGAAAACGACTGTTTAAGAAATAAATTTGCAAATTAAAACTCCAACGTTCCATGGAGTGATAAAAATCATCTAAATAAGGATTATCATCTACATCTTCAAAATGCGCTTCCCATCTAAAATGTTTAGATAACAATCTAGTTAATGAGGTTTTTCCAGCCCCAATATTTCCTGCAATAGCTATATGCATATTTTATTTTTTTATTTGATAGGTACTTAATTGATTGTTGGTAAAAATAGAAAAAATTCCTTCTGTATAGAAAAAATTAGTTATCAAATTTTCATTAATATCTATTCTTGTTGATAATTGATTTTCAAAGGTATAATAATAAATTTTATCATCAAAAAGATAAAACAAATCTCTTTGACTTAAAAAAAATATTTTTTCAAAAGCAATTACTTTGCCTAAATTTATTATTTTACCGAATTTAGAAATTGAATAACAATTGTTTTCATTATCAATCCAATACAAATAATTATAATCAGATTGAGAATACTTAATGTTTTTAATTGGGTTAGATAGAAATTTAAATTGTTTAGAATTCAAATTATACAAACCTATTAGCTGACTTAAACTATCATAAAACCAAAATTCATTTTGAGAAGCAGGTTTTAAAAATTCGCAATTGATGTCCGAAAAAATAGTAGTATTAATTTCATTAAGCTGAGCATCTAACAAAACAAAAGCATTGTTTTCTTTATAAAAAATAAGCGTTTGTAACATATTAAATGTTTCTACACTTGAAATTTTTCCAAATGTATTGTTAGCATAATTTAACGTGTCTATTTTATTAATTTTATACAAATTATTACTTGAAGAAAAATAAGAATTCCCAGATAAATCATTTCCCCAATAAGTACTGTACTTATATGGTTTATTGCCTACACGCTCTACATGAATGTTTTGAGCTTTAGCACAATAAACGGTTAAAATAAATAGAAGAAAAAATCGCATAGTTTTAATATTAACACAAAAATAACAAATTACTATGTAACTATTAGCTATTTTTAGAGTCTAATAAAATAAAAAATTAACTAAATATGAAAAAAATATTTATAGCCGTAGTGGGTTTAACAACTTTTATTGCCACTGCACAGAAAGATTTCCAAGGAATGGCGGTTTATGAATCTAAAACGTCGACATCAGAATTTGCTAAAAATTTTGACGGAAACAAAGACATGACTCCAGAAATGAAAAATCAAATTATGGAAAGAATGAAAAAAATGTTTGAAAAAACCTACATTCTAAATTTCGATAAATCGGCCTCAATATATAAAGAAGAAGAAAAACTTGATGCACCCGGACAACAAGGTGGTGGAAGAATGATGGCTTCATTTATGGGCGGTGGCGGAACGTATTTTAAAAACGTTAAAGAAAAACAATACACCGTTGACAAAGAAGTATTTGGAAAAGAATTTTTGATAAAAGACTCGTTGCCAAATTTAAAATGGGTACTAAGTGACGAATCTAAAAAAATTGGCGATTACACTTGTTTTAAAGCAACAGCAATCAAAGAAGCCAGTAAAACGGATTTTAGAAATTATAGAAGAAAAAAAGAAGCACCAAAAAAAGAAACAGAGGTAGGAAAAGTTGACGAAAAAGATACTTCTGAGAAAAAAGAAGAAAAGAAAACCAACTTTTTTGAAGACATTGACATGCCAAAAGAAGTTACTGTTACCGCATGGTATTGTCCAGAAATTCCTGTAAACCAAGGCCCTGATGAATATTGGGGGTTACCAGGATTAATAATGGAAGTTAATGACGGAAAAACCATAATTATGTGTTCGAAATTAGTATTGAATGTAAAAGAGAAAATCGAAATCAAAGCGCCAACTGGTGGTGACAAAGTCTCACAAAAAGAATACGACGATATAATGGTGAAAAAAATGAAAGAAATGAGCGAAATGGGCGGCGGTCCTGGCTCAAGAGGCGGTATGCAAATGAGATATTCTAGATAAATAATAACTTTTATTAATCCCCAAATATTATGAAAAATTTACCTAAATTATGTTTACTACTTTTCTCTGCAACCCTTTTTGGGCAAGATTTTTATGGAAAAGTGGAATACCAAACCATTCGAAATAAATCTAAAAAAGAAGCGATTTCAGTTTCAAAAGAATCTGAAAAAGAAGCGGCGGAAGATGCAATAATTGGTTTTGATAAAGAAGCAA
>NZ_JBIPMS010000085.1:0-7219 GCF_044368995.1 Flavobacterium sp.
CGGAGTTTCCAGCCATGATACAAAATTTACCCAATTTACTATTGTGACCAATTTGTACTAAATTATCAATTTTACAACCATCTCCCAAAATAGTAGAACTAAATTTTCCTCTATCTACACAAGAATTTGCTCCAATTTCTACACCATTACCAATTATAACATTTCCTATTTGTGGAATTTTAACTAATCCTCTTTCTGGATCTGGACGGAAACCAAAACCATCAGCACCAATAGTCGCATTTGGATGAATAATACAATGACTTCCAATATGGCAACGCTCACGAATTACTGTTCCAGACCAAATGGTGGTTTGATTTCCAATCGTGCTTTCATCTAAAATGGTTACGTTGGGATAAATAATTACGTTTTCTCCAATAATTACATTAGGACCAATATACACCCCTGCTCCTATTTTTGTATGATTTCCGATAGTTGCTGAAGCATCAACAACTGCTGTGGGATGAATCGCTACAGAAAAAATAGGTGTCGGTGGAGCGAACATTTCCAATACTTGCGACATCGCCAAATCGGCGTTTGACACTTTAATAAAAGCCCGATTTTCACCTGGTCCAATAGCTATATCTTGATTTACAACTGCTACACAAGCTTTAGAATCCGACCAAAATTTTTCGTATTTTTTATTTCCAATAAAAGAAATTTCTGTGTCTTTTGCTTCTTCTAATTGTTCTGGAGCGGTAATAATTGTAGTTGTATTTCCAACAATTTCTCCTTTTAATACCTGATTTATTTCTTGAATAGTATATGTTTTCATCTAATATAATAGTTAATGATTTAATCATAAATATTTTGCACTAATTTACATCAAAACTAATTAATATGAAAATTTTAAAATTGTACTAGCAGAATTGTGAAGCATAATTTCGAATTGAAAACGACAAAAAATTATTTTCCTCTTGGATGAAAAGTGTGCATTACATCTGCTAAAAATTTTCTGTCTAAATGCATATAGACTTCTGTAGTCGTAATTGATTCGTGACCCAACATCAGTTGGATAGAACGTAAATCGGCACCATTTTCTAATAAATGTGTCGCAAAAGAATGTCGAAAAGTATGTGGTGAAATCGTTTTTTTTAACTCTATTTTCAATGCTAAATCCTTAATAATTGTAAAAACCATAGCGCGAGTAAGTTGTTTTCCTCTACGATTAAGAAACAACGTATCTTCATGCCCTTTTTGAATAGACAAATGGGTACGAATGAAGTTTTTATAGTTCAAAATTATTTTTTGCGTGGACAAACCAATAGGAACAAATCTTTGTTTGTTTCCTTTTCCAGTGATTTTCAAAAAACCTTCTTCAAAAAACAAATCGGATATTTTTAAGGTCACCAATTCAGAAACACGTAAACCACAACTGTATAAAGCTTCTAACATCGCTTTGTTTCGTTCACCTTCGGTAGAAGTTAAGTTTATCGCTTGAATTAATAAATCTATTTCTGCTGTAGAAAGTGTATCGGGTAATTTTCTGCCTGTTTTAGGGACTTCTATTAATTCTAACGGAGTATCCTTTCGATAATCTTCAAAAATTAAATAATTAAAAAAACTCTTTAAACCTGAAATTATTCTGGATTGACTTCGTGCATTAACTTGAGTAGAAATGGTATAAATAAATTGTTGGACCTGTTCGTCAGTAATTTTTATTGGAGTAACTTCTATGTTATTTTCTGTCAGAAAACCTACTAATTTTTCAACATCAAACGTATAATTCTGAATGGTATTAAGAGTCAATCCACGTTCCAAACGTAAATAATTTTGATATTCTTTTATGTAGGTATTCCAATTTGGCATTCCGGTTGAATTTAGGCTAAGATATAGCTTTCCGTTTTCTGTTGCAATACTTATTAAAATTAAGGCATAAAAAAAGCCCTACATTTCTGTAAGGCTTTGGGTGGAAGACCGGGCTCGAACCGGCGACCCTCGGTACCACAAACCGATGCTCTAACCAACTGAGCTACAACCACCATGTATAAATACGGGTGCAAATATAAGATTAAACTTTCTACTTGCAAAGAAAAAAATAAATATTTTACTTCAAATCCCCTAAACTATTGACGGTCAAATATCTTTCAACATTAAATCCTTCAGCGAATGCTACACCTACTAAACGCCCTAAATCCATTGCACGGTATTCAATACTATCTAAAAAGTTTTTTGAAGTAATTGGTGTATTGGGTTCATTAGAATTTGGATTATAAAACTGGGATTTATAAGCTTTTACCGCTTTCATTTTTACATCCATAAATTCGGAAACATCCACTACAAAATCGGGTTCAATAGTTTGCCATTGTATGTAATGATAGACCAATTTTGGTCGGTAATGCATTTGTTTTTCACCATTAAACTCAGTTTCTATTTTTGATAAACCTGATAAAAAACAAGCGTCACTAACTAATTTACTTCCTTTTTCGTGGTCGATATGTCTATCTGCAATAGCGTTACACAACACAATTTCTGGTTGGTATTTGCGAATCATTTTAATGATTTCCAATTGATGTGTTTCATCATTTACAAAAAAACCATCTCTGAAATTTAGATTTTCACGAATAGAAACACCTAAAATTTTAGCCGCATCTGTAGCTTCTTCATCTCTGGTTTGAGCCGTTCCACGAGTTCCTAATTCACCACGAGTTAAATCGATAATTCCAACTTTTTTACCTAAAGAAATTTCTTTGGCAATAGTTCCCGAACAACCTAATTCTACATCATCTGGATGCGCACCGAAAGCTAATATATCTAATTTCATATTTTTGGTTTAAAAGGTATTAGTTTATATGGTTAAAAGGTTTTACTAATAACATAAAACACTCAAAATCGTTTTGGCCTTATTTTCTGTTTCTATAAATTCTTTTTCGACTTGGCTGTCTTTTGTAATGCCGCAACCGGCGTAAATTGTTGTCACATCATTTTCAATTTCGCAACACCTCAAATTTACAAATAAATTCGTTAGTTCTTGAATCCGTAATTCACCTAAAAATCCGGAATAATATTTTCTATCATACTTTTCATTTTCTAAAATAAAATTTCTCGCGGCTTCTAATGGCATTCCACAAACTGCGGAAGTGGGATGCAACGCATGTATAATATCATTTTCACTACTATTCAACTTTAATTTCCCTGAAATATCTGATTTTAAATGTACTACATTTCCTGCTTTTTGCGTGTATGCTTTCGAAATTTGTATATTTTCAACTAAATTTTCTGTGCTATTTTTTATATAATCGGTAACCAATTGATGCTCTTCAACTTCTTTTTCTTGCCAAATTACGTTTTCTGAAACCACTTGCGTTCCTGCTAAAGAAACGGTTTCAAAAGTATGGTTATTAATTTTCGTTAATTGTTCTGGCGTGGCGCCCATCCATAATCCCACTTGAGGATGATACCACAAATATCGAAAAGCAGTTGGATACGTTTTTAAAAGTTTTTGATACGATTTTATAACATCTACAGATTGCGAAATTTCAATTTTACGAGACACAACTACTTTTTGAAACGTCCCGTTTTCAATTTCAGAAACCGCTTTTTGAACTAAATTTTCAAATGATTTTTGAGCGTTTTCATCAGAATTATGTTCTATATTAAAAGTTTGCTTTTCTATTTTATAAATCATTTCTTCCTGAAAAACTTCGGAATCCGTTAATGGAAAAACCACGTTTGTTGTATTATAAAAACCAGCAAAAACAAATCCATTTTGATTTTCAAACACGTGTAAAGTCGCATCTTTTTGAAAAATACCTTGCAAAATGGTTTCATTTGGCTTAGCATATACCACAAAAGGCAATTGATTTTGAAAATAAAAATCGGCTTTTTCTAACAAGTTCATTACTTAACTCTTCTTGATAAGACCATATTAGACAATTTACATAAAGAAATTAATTTATCATTTTCGTCTACAATTCTTATTTCCCATAAATGAATACTAGCACCTTTATGAATAATTTTAGCCGTACAAAAAACAGTTCCTTCTCGCTTACTACGCAAATGATTGGCACTGATTTCAATACCACGAACTTCTTGTTTTTCTGGGTTTATAAACATTAATGATGCGGCACTTCCCACACTTTCTGCTAAAGCAACTGTGGCACCACCGTGTAACAAGCCCATTGGCTGGTGCACTCTAGAATTGACTGGCATTTTAGCTGTTAAGAAATCTTCACCTGCATCAATATACTCGATTTCTAGCGTTTCCATTAATGTGTTTTTAGACCATTCGTTACAAAGTGCTAAAAATTTTTCTTTATTAAACATAAATAGTTATTTTTACAAAGTTACAAATTTATATTTCTATAAAAATATACCAAAACGAAGATTTTTTCGTTTTATATAATTATAAAAATTATAGCCACGAATTCTCGAATTAAAAATTTGTTCAAAAGTAATTCGTATCGCCTTTGTCGATAATTAATTCGAATTAAATTCAAATTTTAAGATTACAAAAATTCGGCAATTCGTGGCAAATAAAAAAACATAAATAAAATTAAAAACATGCGCCAATTTATACTTTTAATTAGCTTAATCACAACTTTTTTCTTCACTTCCTGTAGAAATGAACTTGATTTTGAACCGAGTATCGGCAACTTATCTTTTTCCAAAGAAACCGTTTATTTAGATACCGTTTTTACAAATATTGGGTCGAGTACTTATACATTAAAAGTGTATAACAAGAGTAATAAAAACATCTCTATTCCAAAAGTTAGATTAGGAAAAGGGCAAAGTTCAAATTACAGATTAATGGTGGATGGTGTGCCCGGAAAAGAGTTTGAAAATGTAGAACTTTTAGCCAAAGACAGTTTGTTTGTTTTTATCGAAATCACCTCAAATATTGTCAATGCTAATCCAACAGATTTTTTATATACGGATAGAATTGAGTTTGGTGAAACCAATAATTATCAAAAAGTAAATTTGGTTACTTTGATCCAAGATGCCATTTTTATTTACCCAGAAAGAACCGGTAGTCCAAATAATTTTACTTACGAACAAATTAATTTAGGTACAAATTCAGAACCCGCTAACATTACTGGAACCAATTTAAGCGAAACAGATGCAGTAAACGGAAACGAGCTGCATTGGACCAATACAAAACCTTATGTAATTTACGGTTTTGCAAAAATTCCTGAAACGAAAACACTAGTTATTGACCCTGGAACAAGGGTGCATTTTCATGCCGATTCTGGATTAATTGTAGGTGCAAACGCCCATTTAAAAGTCAATGGAAATTTATCTACAACTGACGATTTAGAAAACGAAGTGGTATTTGAAGGTGATCGTTTAGAACCAGATTACAGTGAAGTACCTGGCCAATGGTTAGCCGTATTATTTATGAATGGCAGTAACCAAAATATAATTAAAAATTTAACCATAAAAAATGCCACTGTAGGCATGTTAGTGCTAGGCAATGATGGAACCACTACTCCAACTATTGATATGATGAATGTACAAATTTATAATTGCGCCAACGTGGGAATTTTAGCCCGAACTGGAAATATAACTGGAAAAAATGTAGTGATTAATTATTGTGGTCAAGCCAGTTTAGCTTGTACTTATGGCGGAAGTTATGACTTTACACATTGTACGTTTGCCAATTATTGGAATTCACCAAATCAATCGAGTTTGGTTTTAACTAATGAAAATATAAGCAGCACGGTTCAAACTTCATTAACGCAAGCCAATTTTAAAAATTGTATTTTTTATGGTTCTAGTAATTACGGCATTGCCTTAGAAAAAACAGGAGCCGTTTTTAATTATAAATTTGATAATTGTTTAATCAAATTTGTAGATAACAACAATCAAATTGCTACGAATCCTTTGTACCAATTTTCTACCAATACAGCAAAATACGTAGGATGCATTTTTGCCACTAATTCAACGGCCAACAAACCTGAATTTAAAAACACGAGTATAAATGATTTTCGTATTAATGAAAATTCCATTTGCAGAAACAATGCCAATTTTGCCTATTCATTTCCATTAGATATCTTGGGTACAACTAGGACTAATCCGTCCGATATTGGTGCTTATGAATATTTACCATAAATTTAAAATTTAGAGCGGTTTTTACCGCTCTTTTTTTTTATACTTTAAGAAGAAAGTTTAACTTTGCATCAGAAACAACTAACACAACTGAAATCACATTCAGTTCAAGCAACTCAACTTTATGATTTTTTTCTTTGGAAACCAAAGCAATACCGTTTTTGCAGTTCAGTCTCAATCTGAAATTTCTACCGAAAACATCCAAAAACTAAACTGGTTATTTGGTGAAACCCAACAAATAAACAACAAAACAATTTCTGAAAATTTTGTAGGACCTCGAGCCGCAATGATTACGCCTTGGAGTACCAATGCCGTTGAAATTACACAAAATATGGGTATTTCAGGAATTATCAGAATTGAAGAATTTGAAAAAGTAAGTGCTGATTTCAAAGATTTTGATCCGATGTTGTTTCAAAAATATGCAGCACTACAACAAGATATTTTTACTATAAATATTGCACCCGAACCTATTTTAGAAATTGACGATATTTCGGCTTATAACAAATCAGAAGGTTTAGCGTTGAACTCTGAAGAAGTTGACTATTTAAATAATCTAGCAAAAAAATTAGGTAGAAAATTAACCGATTCTGAAATATTTGCCTTTTCACAAGCCAATTCAGAACATTGCCGTCATAAAATTTTCAACGGAACTTTTGTTATTGATGGCGAAGAAAAACCAATATCGTTATTCAAATTAATTAGAAAAACATCTGAAACCAATCCAAATGAAATCGTTTCAGCATATAAAGATAATGTGGCTTTTGTTAAAGGGCCAAAAGTAACCCAGTTTGCACCAAAAAGTGCAGACAAGCCAGACTTTTACGAAGAAAAGGAATTTGATTCGGTACTGTCATTAAAAGCAGAAACACATAATTTCCCTACAACTGTTGAGCCTTTTAACGGAGCTGCAACGGGTTCGGGAGGAGAAATTCGTGACCGTTTAGCAGGAGGACAAGGTTCGTTGCCTTTAGCAGGAACAGCGGTCTATATGACATCGTATTCTCGATTAAATGAAGAACGACCTTGGGAAAAAGACATGAAAGAAAGAGATTGGTTGTACCAAACGCCAATGGATATTTTAATAAAAGCCTCAAACGGTGCCTCCGATTTTGGAAATAAATTTGGACAACCGTTAATTACAGGTTCTATTTTAACTTTTGAACACCAAGAAGCA
>NZ_JBIPMS010000086.1:0-7213 GCF_044368995.1 Flavobacterium sp.
ACAAACGACTTCAATCTAAATTGAAGTCGTTTTTATTTGATTCAACATGTTTTACGTATACATCTTATTTAGCTCATCGAAATCGAAATACTATATCGGACAAACTTCAGATATTGAAGATCGATTAAACCGACATAATTCGGGATTTTCCTTGTCCACAAAATATGGCATTCCTTGGGAACTTGTACAAATTTTTATGTGCGAAACTAGAAGCGAAGCAATCCTGCTGGAAAAGAAGATAAAGAAAAGAGGTGCTAAACGATATTTAGAAGATTTAAACAAAAACTGAAAGTTATCGCGTCCCGCCCTAGCGGGAAGGCCGCAGGTTCGAATCCTGCCACCCCGACAAACGACTTCAATCTAAATTGAAGTCGTTTTTAATTATACTACTTCTAACATATCAAAATTCAAAATTTTCTCTAAAACACACTTTTTTTTTCAATATTAATTATTTATGGCACTATATAAAAATTAATTACCTGTAAATTAAATTTTTGTTTAATAATTAACTACTTTTGTTAAACAAAAAAATAAAAGATGAAATCTGAAAATAATACGTTAACAAATACATCATTAGAAGATATTGGAAATGACCATTTATTTACCTCGCTAGAAACGCCGATGGTAGCCAATGCGTTTACAAAATCGGATACAGAAAAAAAAGAAATTATTGCGTTTCATTTTACTGAGATTATGAAGGCATTAGATTTAGATTTAACCGATGACTCTTTAAAAGGCACACCAGAACGAGTGTCAAAAATGTATATTGAGGAAATTTTTTCTGGATTAAATCCAAAAAATAAGCCAAAAATGGCGCTTTTTGAAAATAAATACCAGTACAATCAAATGTTGGTAGAAAAAAACATTACTTTTTATTCAAATTGCGAACATCATTTTGTGCCTATTTTTGGGAAAGCTCATGTAGCATATATTTCTTCGGGAAAAGTAATTGGTTTATCTAAATTAAATAGGATTGTACAGTATTATGCAAAACGACCTCAAGTTCAAGAGCGATTGACAATGCAAATTGCCGAAGATTTAAAAATTGCCTTAGAAACAGAAGATGTTGCGGTAATTATTGACGCCAAACATCTTTGCGTTTCTTCACGTGGCGTACAAGATGAAAGTTCCGCAACAGTCTCCACATCTTTTAATGGAGCATTCAACACACCACAAAAAATAAATGAATTATTACAATTAATCAATAACTAATTTATTTTAAAAATATTTAATTAAATTCTATCTTTTCTCTAGAGATAGAATTTTTTTTATAGTATATATTTCTATCTTTGTGTAAATTAAAGATACTATTATGCTTATTATTGGTATTGCTGGAGGTACTGGTAGTGGAAAAACTACAGTTGTACATCAAATTATGAACGAATTACCTGCTACAGAAGTTGGCGTAATTTCTCAGGATTCTTATTACAAAGAGACTAACAATTTATCATACGAGGAACGTACAAAAATTAATTTTGACCATCCACGTGCTATAGATTTCGAATTGTTGATTTCACATTTAAAAGAGCTAAAAGCCGGTAATGTAATAGACCAACCTATTTATTCTTTTGTAACGCACAATAGAACTGATGATACCATTAGCACGCACCCAAGAAAAGTAATGATTGTAGAAGGAATTTTAATCTTTACAAATCCGGAAATTCGTGATTTATTTGATATTAAAGTATTTGTTCATGCGGATTCTGATGAGCGATTAATTCGTAGACTCAAACGAGATATTGCAGAAAGAGGTAGAGATATGGATGAAGTTTTAACTCGATACCAAACTACTTTGAAACCCATGCACGATCAATTTATCGAGCCAACAAAAGCTTTTGCAGATATTATTATTCCAAACGACAAATACAATACGGTAGCCATTGATGTAGTGCGAGCGGTTATTAATCAAAGAATTGAAAAATAATGATTAAGAAATTTCAACTACTTCTAAAAAAATTTCCTTTTCTAAACTTTTTAGGAAATAAATATTATTTAACACTTGTTGCTTTCATTATTTGGATGCTTTTTTTTGATAATTATTCCTATTTTGAACATCGTTTTTTAAACGAGCAAATTGATGAATTAAACGATAATAAAAAATATTATAAATCTGAAATTGCAAAAGACAGTGTGAAAATAAAAAATCTTAAAAACGATAATATGACCGAAAAATATGCTCGTGAAAAATACTTTATGAAAAAGGACAGCGAAGATATTTACATCATAGAGTTTGAAGAAGACAAAATAAAAGACAGTTTACTTGAAGCCATAAAGTAACCATCAAAAAATAAGTTTTCAAAATCAAAAACAAGTCAATGAAAACAAAATTATTTCAAGATTTTAATACCGTTTCATCTAAACAATGGAAACAACAAATCCAATTTGAATTAAAAGGAGCAGATTATAATGATACCTTAATTTGGGAAAGTTTAGAAGGAATAAAAGTAAAACCATTTTACCATTCAGACGATAACATTTCTGCCTATACTTCAAATACAAATACCACTACTTTTACAATTCTACAGCAAATTTTTGTTCATGACATTCAAATGTCTAACAAAAAGGCAAAAGAAAGTTTAAACCGCGGTGCAGAAAGTATTCATTTTACGATAGAATCCGATAAAATTGACATCGCAAAACTAATGACTAATTTGCCATTAGGAAATGTAGTTTATTATTTCAATTTACCTTTTCTATCTCCAGAATATGTAAAATTTTTAAATGATTTTGCTACAACTAATTCTTATAATTTCATCATTCAAGTAGATCCAGTTGGGCAATTATGCAAAGATGGAAATTGGTTCGAAAATTTGAATTTAGACTTTCAAAAACTTAATGAAATTTCCAAAAACTCGAGTATTCCATTTTTAAAGATTCAATCAGGAATTTATCAAAATTCTGGTGCTAATATGGTGCAACAATTGGCGTACACCATAGCCCATATTAATGAATATTTGAATAGAATTTCATCAATTAATCAACCGATTACAATTGAAGTGGCTATTGGAACCAATTACTTTTTTGAAATTGCCAAACTTCGAGCTTTGCGCTTGCTTTTCAAAACATTAACTACAGAGTATAAGCATAATTTTGATTGTCACATCATAGCCACACCAACAAAACGCAACAAAACAATTTACGATTATAATGTAAATATGTTACGAACCACAACCGAATGTATGTCGGCTATTTTAGGTGGTGCTAATGCGATTTCTAATTTAGCCTACGATGCCATTTATCATAAAGATAACGAGTTTGGGGACAGGATTTCACGCAATCAGTTATTAATACTGAAAGAGGAAAGTTATTTCGACAAAGTAAATAATCCGTCTGATGGTGCGTATTATATAGAAAGTTTAACAGAACAATTAGCAGAAAAAGCTTTAGAAATATTTAAAGAAATTGAAGCAAATGGAGGCTTCATCACACAATTAATTGAAGGAACCATCCAAAGAAAAATTTCAGAAAGCGCACAAAAAGAACAAGAGTTATTTAATTCAGGTAAAGAAATATTACTTGGAACAAACAAATATCCAAATCCGAACGACAAAATGAAACACGATTTAGAGTTGTTTCCTTTCGTAAAAACAAAAGATAGAAAAACGCTAATTGTACCGATTATTGAAAAACGATTAGCCGAAAAAGTTGAGCAGGAACGTTTGGCTTTAGAAGAATAAACTATGAGAAAAAACATACAACATATACAATTAGTCGAAAGTCAAAAGTCGAAAGTCGAAAGTCGAAAGTCGGAAGTCGAAAGTAACGAAACTAGCTTCCACACAGCTGAAGACATTGATTTAAAAAAAATCTACTCCAAAGAAGATATTTCAGAATTAGAACATATTGGTTTTGGAGCTGGTTTTGCACCAAATTTACGCGGCCCTTATGGCACAATGTATGTTCGTAGACCTTGGACAATTCGACAGTATGCTGGGTTTTCAACAGCTGAAGAAAGCAATGCATTTTACCGTCGAAATTTAGCTGCCGGACAAAAAGGACTATCCGTTGCCTTTGATTTAGCCACACATCGTGGGTACGATTCTGACCATATTCGTGTACAAGGCGATGTAGGAAAAGCTGGCGTAGCCATTGATTCGGTGGAAGATATGAAAATTCTTTTCGACCAAATTCCGTTAGACGAAATGTCGGTTTCTATGACTATGAATGGAGCGGTTTTACCAATAATGGCTTTCTATATTGTAGCTGCAGAAGAACAAGGCGTATCGTCAAACCAATTAGCTGGAACCATACAAAATGATATTTTAAAGGAATTTATGGTACGAAATACGTACATATATCCACCAACGCCTTCTATGAAAATTATTGCCGATATTTTTGAATATACCAGCAATAATATGCCAAAATTTAATTCCATTTCCATTTCTGGTTATCATATGCAAGAAGCCGGTGCCACTGCCGATATTGAATTGGCGTATACACTTGCAGATGGTTTAGAATATATTCGAACAGGATTATCAACAGGAATGAAAATTGATGAATTCGCTCCTCGCCTATCTTTCTTTTGGGCAATTGGAATGAATCATTTTATGGAAATTGCTAAAATGCGTGCAGGAAGAATGCTTTGGGCAAAATTACTAAAACAGTTTAACCCAAAAGACGAAAAATCTCTTGCTTTACGGACACATTGTCAAACATCTGGTTGGAGTTTAACCGAACAAGACCCATTTAATAATGTAGCTCGAACTACAATTGAAGCTGCTGCAGCTGCTTTTGGCGGCACGCAATCTTTACATACTAATGCCTTAGACGAAGCCATAGCTTTACCAACAGATTTTTCTGCAAGAATTGCTCGAAATACGCAAATTTTCTTACAAGAAGAAACTAAAATTTGTAAAACAGTAGATCCTTGGGCGGGAAGTTATTATGTGGAAAGTTTAACGGCAGAAATTACAGAAAAAGCGTGGGCATTAATTGAAGAAGTAGAAGCTTTAGGCGGAATGACAAAAGCCATAGAAGCTGGAATTCCGAAATTACGAATTGAAGAAGCAGCCGCACGTAAACAAGCACGTATTGACAGCACACAAGATATTATTGTAGGCGTAAATAAATACCGTTTAGAAAAAGAAGATCCGTTACATATTTTAGATGTAGATAACGATATGGTGCGCAACCAACAGGTAGCGCAATTGGCTGATATAAAAGCGAAAAGAGATGCCAATAAAGCAGCAAAAAGCATACAAGAATTAACAGAATGCGCCAAAACAGGAAATGGAAATTTATTAGCCATTGCAGTTGAAGCCGCAAGAAATAGAGTAACTTTAGGAGAAATTAGTGATGCCTTAGAAGTGGTCTTTGGACGTCATAAAGCGCAAATTAAATCGATAAGTGGAGTGTATAGTAAAGCCATAAAAAATGATGCTAGTTTTGAAAAAGCAAAACAATTAGCCAACAAATTCGCTGAAAAAGAAGGGCGTAGACCAAGAATAATGATTGCTAAAATGGGACAAGACGGCCATGACAGAGGTGCAAAAGTAGTTGCAACAGGTTATGCTGATGTAGGTTTCGATGTCGATATTGGTCCGTTGTTTCAAACGCCAGCAGAAGCTGCGAAACAAGCTGTGGAAAATGATGTACATATTTTAGGTGTTTCATCTTTAGCTGCAGGACACAAAACTTTAGTACCTCATGTAATTGAAGAATTAAAAAAATATGGTCGTGAAGACATTATGGTAATTGTTGGAGGTGTAATTCCAGCGCAAGATTATCAATTTTTGTTTGATGCAGGCGCTGTTGCTGTTTTTGGTCCTGGAACCAAAATTAGTGAAGCCGCAATCAGTATTTTAGAAGTTCTTATTGAGGATTAAATGTATTTAAACCTGACAGGTTTCAAAAACCTGTCAGGTTTGTAATTATCGAAACATTTTTTATATTTGTATCTTAATAAACGCCAAACAATTATGATACAAGCCTTAGAACACGGTAACTATTACCATATTTACAATCGTGGAATAAATAGTACAACACTATTTAAAGAAAAAGAAAACTACGAACACTTTCTTAAACTTTTCGAAACTCATATTGACCCAATTGCTGAAACTTTCGCATGGTGTTTAATGAAAAATCACTTTCATTTCTTAATTAGAGTAAAAGAGTTTTCTGAAATCAATAAAGAAAAAATCATTTTGCCTTCACAATCATTTTCAAATTTATTTAATGCCTACACAAAAGCATATAATAAAAGATATATCCGACATGGTGCTTTATTTGAAAGACCATTTAGAAGAAAACAAATTAATTTTGATACGTATTTACAAAATGTAATTGCCTACATACATAACAATCCAGTTCATCATAAAATTTGTTCCCACCCTGTTGAATATCCTTGGAGTTCTTATATTAGTTGTCTTTCTGAAAAGCCAACAAAACTAAAAAGAAAAGAAGTAATTGAAATTTTTAATGATGTAGATAATTTTAAAAATGTACATAAAGAAAAAGGCAATTATTTTACAATAGAAAATGAATTAGGTTTCTAATTTTAAACCTGACAGGTTTCAAAAACCTGTCAGGTTTAATTTATTATTTATTAGCATCTCTTACCAATCTTTTCAAAATTGCCCATTGTTTAAGCGCATCTCTTGCTTCTACTGCTGGATAGCCCAGCATCACTTTTCCAGCAGGAATATCGCCAGTAACTCCAGAACCTGCTCCAACTATAGCACCATCGCCAATTACCGTATGGTCTTTTATTGAAGCACTTCCGCCGATAATTACGCCATTTCCTAAAGTTACCGAACCTGCTAAACCAGAGTTCCCTGCCATAATACAAAATTTACCCAATTTACTATTGTGACCAATTTGTACTAAATTATCAATTTTACAGCCGTCTCCAACAATTGTAGAACTGAATTTTCCTCTATCTACACAAGAATTCGCACCAATTTCTACACCATTTCCAATAATGACATTCCCAATTTGCGGAATTTTAACTAATCCTCTTTCTTGATCTGGACGAAAACCAAAGCCATCCGCACCAATAGTCGCATTTGGATGAATAATACAATGACCTCCAATATGGCAACGCTCTCGAATTACAGTTCCAGACCAAATGGTAGTTTGATTTCCAACAGTGCTTTCATCTAAAATGGTTACGTTTGGATAAATAATTACGTTTTCTCCAATAATTACATTAGGACCAATATACACCCCTGCTCCTATTTTTGTATGATTTCCGATAGTTGCTGAAGCATCAACA
>NZ_JBIPMS010000016.1:0-23999 GCF_044368995.1 Flavobacterium sp.
ATTTGATACAATAACGAGGCAATTGTAGTTTTTCCGTTTGTGCCTGTAATCCCAATTAATTTTAGTTTTTTCGATGGATTATCGAAATAATTTGCTGATAAAAACGCTAATGCTTGATTAGCATTTTTCACCTTCACGTAGGTAATATTTTCTAATAAGGCCGCTGGTAAATCTTCACAAACTACAACAATTGCCCCTAAAGAAATGGCTTTATCAATAAATAGATGGCCATCTGAAAGCGAACCTTTTATTGCTACAAAAACATCGTTTTTTAAAACCTTTCTAGAATCAAACTCAATTTTTTCTATAGCCAAATCTGTAGTACCGTGAACCGATTCAATTGTTACTTTATATAATATTTCTTTTAATAAGCTCACGATAATTCTATTGTTATAATTTGGTTTTTCTTAAACGCTGCACCCGGATTTATGGATTGTTTTTTTACTTTTCCAACTCCTGTAAATGTTACTTTTAATCCTAAATTTTCTAATAAAGAAACGGCATCCATGCCGGCCATTCCTTCAAGATTTGGCATAATGTTTGTGTTACCTTGCGATTTTTTTTCAAATTCACGATATAATACTTCTTGTTTGGGACTTTTTAATTTTATGTTTTTAAATTTATTTGTACTTGGTACATCTGTAAATATTTTTTGTGCAATTCTTTTAAAAACTGGTCCTGCCACATCGGCACCATAATATCCTTTTGATTTATCTGGATTATGGACTACCACAATGCAAGAATATTTTGGTTGATCTGCAGGAAAATATCCAACAAATGAAGAAGCATATGACATTTCTGCTTTACTGTAATCTACCTGAGCGGTTCCTGTTTTTCCTGCCATAGAAAAATCTGCTGAATACAAACCTTTTCCTGTTCCGTTTTTTACTACGTTTTCCAATACTTTTCTAACTTTTAACAAAGTTTCATCGGAACATATTTTCGGGTTAATTACCTCTGGATCGAATTTTTTAATGGTTTTATTCCACTCTTTTATTTCGCTCACAAAAATTGGTTTTAACATTTTGCCATTATTTGCAACTGCATTATACATGGAAAGTGCTTGTAAAGGGGTCATAGAAACGCCATAACCAAATGCCATCCAGGGTAAAGTGGTACCATACCAATTTTTAGATCCAGGTTGTGGAATTATAGGTTGTCCTTCTCCTTTAATTTGTAAACCCTGTTTTTTATTTAATCCATAACTATTAATTCTGTTGATAAATTGCCATGGATTGTTTTTATAAGCTTTGTAAGTTGCTTGTACCAAAATGGTGTTTGAAGATACTTCAAAACCTTTTGCTAATGAGGCTATTCCGTAACCGTGATGATTTGAATCTTTAACAGGTCTACCTTGAATCATAACTAAACCCCCATTAGAATTGTATACCGAGCTAGTATCTGCCTTTTTATCATCAATTAGAGCAATTAAATCGATTAATTTAAAGGTAGAGCCAGGTTCATGAGATTCTGTAAGTGCATAATTTTGAGATTCAAAATACGTTCCATCTTCCGATTTTCCTAAATTTGAAATGGCTTTTATATAACCCGTATTGGATTCCATAACTACTACACAACCATGATCTGCTTTATAAAACTCTAATTGTTTTAATAATGCATGATGCGCAATGTCTTGAATAAATACATCAATAGTTGAAATTACATCGTACCCATCTACTGGATCTAATTCATTAATATCAGAAATAGGTTTCCACTGATTTTTTGCAATTTTTTGCATCCAATGGTGGCCGTTAGTTCCATTTAAGTATTTACGAAATGCGTATTCTAAACCTTTCCCTTGATTACCATCGCGTTCATAACCAATAGTTCTGTTTGCAATTAGGCCTACAGGATGTTTACGCACCGTTTGCTGTTCGGCTATTATGCCGCCTTTATTCGCGCCTAACCTGAAAAGCGGAAACTGCTTTACGCGCATGTATTCTGTAAATGTTAATTTTTTTGCCACTAAAAAATACCTATTTTTAGTGTTTTTTGCTTTTCGTAATTCTCTTTGAAACTCCCCAGAAGATTTTCCTACTAACTTGGCTAAAGAGTCTGATAAACCAACATAATATTTTTCAAAATTTTCATCTGATGGTGTCACTGCATCAAAACGAATGGTATATTCAGGAATAGAAGTGGCTAATAAACTCCCGTCTGAAGAATAAATATTTCCTTTATTGGCAGGAATTTCGAAATTTTTAACGGTGCGTTGTTTGGCTAAATCTCTATAATAATCGCCACCAACCCATTGTATGTTAAATAATTTAATAGCAATTGCAAAAGAAAAAGCAACAACGCAAACCACCACAAATGCTAGTCGGTAAGAAATTATATTGTCGTTTTTTATTGCCATATTTTTAATTTATCTATAAAACTTTTTTCTGCTGGTTTACGTATTACAATTTTTTTTGGAGGAACTGTGGAAGGAATAATTTGCCTTGTTTCCATTTTTTTTGAAACAGTTGACTCCATTTTTAATTTCATTAATTCAGAACGTGTATCTACAAATTTTGATCGCAATTCTTTTACTTCATTAGTTAAACTTGTAATTCTATAATTTTTTTCATCGTAGTTGTGGTTAAAATAAACCATTAACATAGCTAGTGAAAAAACGAAAATTATAAATTTCCAAGTTTTTAGCGCATCATCATCAATTAAGAATTTCGCTTTTAATAGACTATATATACTGCTTTCTTTTGCCATTATTTTTTTTCTGCTACACGAAGTTTTGCGCTTCTAGATCTATTGTTAATTTCAATTTCTGCGGCTGAAGGCACAATTAACTTTTCAATACTTTTAAACGGCACTTCAAAATTTCCAAAAAAGTCGCGTTCTGGTTCCCCTTCAAACATGCCATTTCTTATAAATCTTTTTACCAATCTGTCTTCTAAAGAATGATAAGAAAGGACACTCAATCTTCCTCCGGAAACTAATAATTCTTCTGTTTGAATTAAAAATTCTTTCAAAACTTCAATTTCCTGGTTTACTTCAATGCGGATGGCTTGATAAATTTGAGCTAATATTTTATTTGCTTTATGACCTGGTAAAAAGCGAGACAAAACATCTTTCAACTGCTCCGAATTTTTAATTTTCATATCCGTTCTAGCGGCAACAATAACATTTGCCATTGCCCCACCGTTCTTCAATTCACCAAAATCTACAAAAACTCGTTTTAATTCATTTTCTGCATAATCATTTACCACTTCATACGCAGAAAGCGTGTCATTCTGGTTCATTCTCATATCTAAAGCACCATCAAATCGTGTAGAAAAACCTCTATGTGCTACATCAAATTGATGGGAAGAAACACCAAAATCGGCTAAAATTCCGTCTACCTGTTTGACACCATAAAAACGTAAGAACCTTTTAATAAATCTGAAATTTTCATTGATTAAAACAAATCGTTCATCATCTATAGTATTTACCAATGCGTCAGTATCCTGATCAAAACCAAACAATTTTCCGTTTGGCCCTAAATGTTTCATTATTTCTTTAGAATGTCCGCCGCCGCCAAAAGTGACATCAACGTAAATTCCGTCTGGTTTAATATTTAAACCGGCAACCGTTTCTTTTAAAAGAACCGGGTTATGATATTCCATCTTCAGCGTCATTTTGGTTACCCATTACTTCTTCGGCTAAATCTGCAAAATCAACCATCGCATGATCTAATGCAGATTCGTATAAATTTTTATCCCAAATTTCAATTATCGAAACGGCAGATGACAATACAATATCTTTATCTATTTTAGAAAACAACACCAAATCTTTCGGGATTAATAACCTTCCTGTTGCATCAATTTCAACCACTCTTACACCAGCGGTAAATGCTCTAATAAAATCGTTGTTCTTTTTAACAAAGCGATTTAACTTGTTGATTTTCTGCATAACCTCGTTCCATTCCTTCATGGGATACAATTCTAAGCAAGGCTGAAAAACGGATCGCTTTAATACAAAACCTTCTTCAAAATTACCCAGTTGTTTCTTAAGAGGCGCAGGTACCATTAACCTTCCTTTTGCATCAACTTTGCACTCGTATGTTCCTAAAAATGTATTCAACTTTTATAAATGAATTATTATTGAGACAAATTTAAAAAATATTTTACCACTTTTTACCACAAAATACCACTTTGTTAATAAGTTTTTATGAAAAAATGATAGAATTACCACTTATGGGCTGAAAATACAGATATTGACAAAGAAATTAAGTTTTTAACTATGGTAGCTATTATTGAAAAAACACTGTTAATTTCAGTTAATATTCTCAAAACAATTTGAGAATTAGGGATTTAGACAGGAAACAATTTAATAATCTTAAATATGAATCAAATGTGAAAAAAAAATGTATTTTTGTAATTATTAGATTTTTGAACACGAATACGTTTTTATGATTAAGAAAGAAAAAAAATATACTTATTTTGAAGCTGGAGAAGGCACACCAATCATTGTTTTACATGGTCTGATGGGCGGCTTAAGTAATTTTGATGGCGTGGCCAATTACTTTCCAAAAAAAGGTTACAAAGTAATTATTCCTGAATTGCCTATTTATTCACAAAGTTTATTAAAAACTAATGTAAAAGCATTCGCCAGATATGTAAAAGATTTTATTACTTTCAAAGGATTAGAACGTGTAATTTTAGTAGGGAATTCTTTAGGCGGACACATTGGTTTATATTTTACAAAACAATATCCTGAATTAGTAAGAGGATTAGTAATTACCGGAAGTTCGGGTTTATATGAAAGTGCCATGGGTGAAAGTTACCCAAAACGTGGTGATTATGAATACATTAGAAGAAAAGCAGAAGATGTATTTTATAATCCCGAAGTGGCCACAAAAGAAATAATTGACGAGGTTTTTGCAACCGTGAATGACAGAATTAAATTGTTGAAAACGTTAACTATAGCCAAAAGTGCTATCCGTCATAATATGGCTAAAGACTTACCAAAAATGCATGTGCCAACTTGTATTATTTGGGGAAAACAAGATAAAGTAACTCCGCCAGAAGTTGCGGAAGAATTTAAAAAACTACTCCCTAATTCAGATTTATATTGGATTGATAAATGCGGTCATGCCGCCATGATGGAAGAACCAGATCAATTTAATGATTTGTTATTTGGATGGCTTAGCGAGAAAAAATTATAAATTCTCTTTTTGTGAAGAGAAAAATATCCTACGTCAATGTTTTGAGTAGCTTTTAATACTATACATCAAATGAAAATTAATACCGCCGAATTTGTAATTAGTAATTCTGTCGTGGAAAAATGTCCGAAAGACAGAATTCCAGAATACGCTTTTATTGGACGTTCTAATGTTGGAAAATCATCATTAATTAACATGATTACCAACCATAAAAACCTTGCCAAAACTTCTGGAAGGCCAGGAAAAACGCAATTAATAAACCACTTTTTAATTAACAAAAACTGGCATTTAGTAGATTTACCAGGTTATGGATACGCAAAAGTTTCTAAGACAACAAAAGCAATATTTCAACAATTTATTACCGATTATTTTGAAACAAGAGAACAACTTATTTGTGCGTTTGTTTTGGTAGATATTAGACACGAACCACAAAAAATTGATACAGAATTTATTGAATATTTAGGCGAAAGTGAAATTCCATTTTGTATTGTTTTTACAAAAGCCGACAAGTTAGGAAAAACACATATTCACAAACACGTGGAAGCGTACAAGAAAAATTTATTAGCCAACGATTGGGCAGAAATGCCACAGTATTTTGTAACTTCAGCAGAAAGTGCTTTGGGTAAAGAAGAAATTTTGACTTATATTGAAGAAGTAAATCAAAATTTATTTACTGGATCCGATTTTTAATAATAGGTACGCAGATTTTACGGATTTAAGCGGATTTTATATTGTTATATGAAAAAACCCAAATAAGTTTAATTTCTTATTTGGGTTTTATTTTATTCTTTATTAACCATAATAGTTATTTCTTCTTCAAATTTATACTCGCCTTTTTTAAAGACCTCTTTGTTTGAGAGTATAATTTCGTAAGTATAAATGCCTTTCGGTATTTCGAAAACACATTCTTTTCCGTCATTTTGAACTACCAATTCTTTTGTAACTTTTGTGCCTTCAGAATCTTTTCCGTCAAGTTTAACAGTAATTTTCTCCACTAATTTGTTTTTCACACAAACCGTAGCTACAAATTTACTATCAACTTTTTTGTCTTGAGATTCTGTTAGTTTTGTAGTTTTAAAAATTGAAATTCCTGTTACCAATAGTTCTCCGCCTTTTATCAATGTTTCAAGTGTTTGGGCTTGAATGAAGTTGGAGAAAAACAAGAATAAAAATACTTTAAATTTCACTAATACTTAAAAATAAATTGTTACGATTTGCAAAAATAAATACTAAAAGTAAACACAATACATAGTAAAATATTAGAAATCTCATTAAGGCTTATATTTATTAAATATTATCCCAAAAATCACGATTATAATGGTTGAAAAAACTGTCTGTATATCAGGAGCTTTTAATGATCTAATAAGTGATATTATACCTGCAATTAATCCCAAGATAATAACAAAATGGTATGCATTATATTTCTTCATATTTTAATTTTTTAATTTAACAAAACAAACTCATTGCCATTGCAATACCAGCAACAGCTCCTCCTGCAAATCCGCAAGGTACGCAACCGATTAGTGATAATGAAGCAAATGCACCACCTAAATTTATGACTTTTCCGGCACCTCTTTCACAATCATCTCTAGTAACACGAGTACCTCGTCTTGCAGCAAATGGCTCATATTTGTATGTTCCATCCTTTTCGATTGTAAATTTAATTGGTGTAATTTCATCTAGATTATCATTTTGAAGAAACCCAATTGAAGAACTACCATCCGAAAAAGGTATAACAATTATAGTCTTCTTTTCACCATTGTGCAATAAATCAATAATTGTTGCATATTTAGAATCATTAAAGCTGACTTCTGGCATATATTTAACAATTTTTTCATAGCTATCTTTAGATAAATTAGAGACATTTATTACCTTAGTCTCTTTTCCTATAGGACTTTGCTTAAACACATAATTATAATATTCAACTGTTAATCCTTCAACAGGCACTTCGTCTTGTGCGTTTGTAACTCCTGCAAATAATACTGTGGCTAATAAGCCAAATAATAACTTTTTCATTTTTAATAAGTTTTAAAATTAATAAATTAAATTGTTAAATCAAAAAATATTTCTCGAGATATTTTTGTTATGACAAATTTGAGAAGTTTATTTTTATTAAAAAATGTGAATTTATTGTGCTAATTGTTTGCAATTTGTTTTCAAATTGCACAATTTTTTTGTTTTACTTGTTTTTTTTGTTTGTTTTTTTTCTTATTTTTGATTATCCCAAAATCTACATTATGTTATTAAAACCCAAAGAAAAACTAAAAAATGCTAGAAAAAGTAAATTCACACAAGCGGAATTTTCAGAACTTATAGCTATGGATACTTCTCAATACAATAGAAGAGAAAAAGGCAGAATACCTATTTCTGATGATGAATGGTTGCGTTTTGCAAAAGCCCTAAATATGAATGTAAATGAAATTATTGAAACGGATACTCCTTTAATAAGCATTACCCATAACCATGAAGAAAATGACCATTCAATTAATGGCTACGAAATAAAAATTAGTTTACCGAAAAATATTTTCGATTTATTTAATGCAAAATTTGATGCTGTAATTGAATTATTAAGAAAAAAAAACAAAGAGTAAGTGACTTATAAAATAATATAACCCTTCAAAATTAATAACTCTTGAAGGGTTTGTATGTTTATTATAACAACAACGAATGCTGCGTCATGGCTTCTGGCTTAGCAATTCCCATTAAATCTAAAATTGTTGGGGCAATATCTCCTAAAACCCCTGATTTAATTTGTAGTTTATCGTTATCTACTAAAATTACAGGTACTGGATTGGTTGTATGTGCCGTATTTGGTGAACCATCTGGATTTATCATGGTTTCACAATTTCCGTGGTCGGCAATTACGATTGTGGTATAATTATTTGCTAAAGCGATCTCAATAATTTCTTTTACACAAATATCAACAGCTTCACATGCTTTTATAGCTGCTGGCATACTTCCTGTGTGACCAACCATATCGCCATTTGCGAAATTTAAACACACAAAATCCACTTCCTCTTTTTGTAATTCAGGCACTAAAGCATCTTTTAATTCAAAAGCACTCATTTCGGGTTGTAAATCGTAAGTGGCTACTTTTGGTGAGTTTTTCAATATCCTAGATTCCCCAACAAAAGGTGCTTCTCTTCCACCCGAAAAGAAAAAAGTTACGTGCGGATATTTTTCTGTTTCTGCAATTCGTATTTGTTTTTTTCCTGATTTAGAAAGTACTTCACCTAATGTTTCTGTAATATTGTCTTTATCGTAAATTACATGAACGTTTTTGTAAGTGTCGTCATAATTGGTTAACGTAACATAATACAATGGTAATTTGTGCATATTTTGCTCATGAAAATCGTTTTGCGAAAGCACTTCTGTTAATTCTCTACCTCTATCCGTTCGGAAATTAAAGAAAATTACCACATCATCTGGTTGAATCGTTTTTCCTTCTGAAGAAAATAAAGGTTTAATAAATTCATCTGTTACGTTTTTATCATAACTTTTTTGAATACTTTCAGCAAAATTTGAAGTTTTTTCACCAAAACCATTGACTAGTAAATCGTAAGCTAATTTAACGCGTTCCCAGCGTTTGTCTCTGTCCATTGCGTAATATCTTCCAATCACTGATGCTAATTTTGCATTCGTGTTTAAAAGAAAATTTTGTAAATCTTGTATGTATTTTTTTCCTGATTTAGGATCTACATCTCGCCCATCTGTAAAGGCATGAACAAACATATTTGATACGCCATTTTCTTGAGCCGCTTCAATTAAGCCGCGTAAATGTGAAGTGTGAGAATGCACGCCACCATCTGAAACCAATCCTAAAAAATGAACGTTTTTATGATTCTTTTTTGCGTAATTGAAGGCATCAAGTAAAGGCTTTTCATTTTTTAAAGTATGATTTTTAACTGCTAAATTAATTTTAGCTAAATCTTGGTATACAATTCGTCCTGCACCTAAATTCATGTGACCTACTTCTGAATTTCCCATTTGACCTTCTGGCAAACCTACGTGAAGTCCGTCTGTGCGCAATTCGGCATTTGGATAGTTTATATATAGCGAATCTATAAATGGCGTAGTGGCATTATCTATGGCTGAAACTTTTGGATCTGGAGAATGTCCCCAACCGTCCAAAATCATTAAAATTACTTTTTTGTTCATCGATGAAGTATTTAAGATACGAAGTTACTAAATTTTTAAACGCCGACTTAAAAAAGTTAGTAACGAAAAGGTTTTCTGAATCTTTTAATTAATAAAAAGTATTATTTTAAGATTTGAATACGTTTTTGGCTTGGTTGTAATCTATAAAATATCGAATACTTATAGAGAAAGTATGATTTAGATCTTCATGATTAAATACTTTTTTGGTATTATAAACAAAATTTTTATCAATAGCATTTTGAAAAATTCCTGAAGCATTTCTGTATAAAAAAGACATTTGACTTCCAGGTGCAAACCACCAACTATAAGACAAGTCAAAGTTCCATAAATTTAAATTTTGATTGGCATTATCAGTGTAAGAATAAGCTTCAGTATATCCGTTTTCTAATAATTTATAGTACGAATTATTTTCGGAAAACGACCAATAATGTCTTAATTTTAATCCGAAGTTCATTTTTGCAGTGATGGAATATTTTCCTTCTAAACTCGTTTCAAAAGTTTGATTGTCTCTTTTTGCAAAAATAATATCATTTCCAACGCGATCAACGCGGCCTAAATCTTGGTATTCGTTATTGAAATTATTTCTATAAATTAAAGAAAATTTATCATTAAACCGATATCTCGGACTCACCTCAACACCCCAATACCAACAACCTTTAGTTTCTGTAACTCCAATATTTGGATTGATATCAAATGCAAATTTATTGTTGTAATTGGTAGAAATAAAACCCCACATTCCATAATTTTTTGGGAAAACTACAAATCGCCCTAAGACTTGAGGATTATAAAAATTATATCTTTCAAACGGATTTATATTAATTCCAATACCTGCGGCATGATTTTGTTTATTGGTTAAATTTATATTGATATTAAAATTTTGTTCTTGAAGGTAGTTAGTTGCCTTATCAAATTGTGCAAACGTATTTAAACTTATCCTAAATGAGTTTAATTTTTCTGTCGATTGTAGCAGTCTGTAATTGGCATTGGCACTAATGGAATAATAATTGGTTTGAAAATTTACGCCTAAATCATTATTGTCATACTCTTTTGAAACATACTCGCCATAAACTGAAAACCTAATTTTTCCAGAGGTTTCACCAAATCCTAAAGTAGCCTTAATTCCATTTTTATTCGGCAAATTGGCATAATTATTTACGTAACTATAATTCAAAGCGCCATTTAAATTGAACGTGTTTTTTTTGGTGTTTAAATCGAATGTCGTAGCAGTTACATTTGCATCTCTAAAATTTCCATTTCTTGTTACATTTGTATTAATTAATGATACGGAAGAATTTCCATTAAAACGCTGTTCTAAAACTAAAACATTATAATTTGCCAAAGGCTCAACGGTTTCTGATCTAGTATTTCCAGTAGTTGTGTCCCTAATAACAACATCCGTTTTTTTAGTAACCGTGTTTAAAAAACCAATTCCTAAACCTTCTTTTGTTCTACCAGAAATTTTAACTGCATTTACCAAATCTATGGTGTTCGGAAATTCAATTACTTCTTCAGTTACTGAAATTTCAGGATATTTACTTGCGCGTTGTCCAATTCTTCTTGAATAAAACAAACCTCCTTTAGTAAACAAATCGGTTCCTTCCGTAAAAAAAGGTCTGTTCTCGTTAAATATTTGTTCAAAAGGACCCAAATTTAATATTTTGTCATCAAATCTTGTTTGACCAAAATCAGGAATCAAAACCATATCTAACGTAAATGCGTCGGTCAAACCGTATTTTAAATCTAAACCCCCTTTTAAAGTTCCGAACGATTTTTCTTTACCCAGACTATTTAAATAAAAAGAAGAATAAGGAATCAAAAATAAACGTGTTGGCGTATTAATTTTTTCAATACCCTTTAAAATTCCAGCCTGTTGTGTAAAAAATCCTTTGCTATTATCCACTGGATTCCAAGTAAACATTTGTCGGTTTCTTCTTACTTCTCTAAAAAAGTTTATACCCCAAGTTTGCATGTCTTCTTTAGGAAAACGAAGTGCGGCATACGGAATTTTCATTTCAACTACCCAGCCAATATCTGTAATTTTTGCTTTACTTTCCCATATGGCATCCCATGAAGTGTCTTCATTTTCAGTAGTCCTTACTAAATCCATTTGCCCATCGGAAGCACTAACAAAAAAACTAAATTCTTGTTGGCCATCATTAAAACCATTAATAAAAACACCAAAAAAATCTGTAACACCAAAATTATCTCTTTCTGATATTTCTCTTAAAATTTTTGAAGGTTCATTATCATATAAAATAGCGCCTACGTAAATAGCATCATCATCGTATACTACTTTTACTTCTGTACGAAGTTCAGGTAATTCTGGCTTTCCGTTATCTTGGTTAAACATTACAAAGTTTTTGGCTATTGGAACATTTTGCCAATCCTCTTCATTAAGAGTAGCGTCAATCTTAATAGGATTTTTTGTTTTAATAGTACTAATTTCCTTTTTATTATTTACAGTCGAAAATGGATTTGGTGTTACCATTTCTTGTGCAAAAGAGATTTGAGATAAGAAGAGTATACTAAGAATTTTAAAGGGCTTCATAAAATATTTTATATATAAAATTAATTAGTATGACTATTACCAAATTTGTTTCATTATCAACTGTTAATTTTTGAAATTTAAATAAATAGTGGCTGTTTTTAAAAAAGAATTTACAATCATAAAAGCAAAATTGTCGATAAAATGCTAAAAATAAATTTTAAAAAAACTGGCATAACAGCTCAATAGCAAAAATGAATCCAAATTAAATATCAAAATATTTATACATTAAAAAATGGGTGCCAATCTCAGAAATTTCAAAGGACGCTCCTTTTTTGATGCAACCTTGTTTTTCATAAAAAGACACAGCTGTTTCTCTAGCGTTAAACCAAAGTAATTCAGTTTGATTTATCTTAATAAAATTGAAAATTTCTTTAATCAACAGTTTGCCAAAACCACTACTTTGGTACTCTTCTAAAATGGCCATTCCGCGCAATTGAAATTGATTTTTTTGGTCGAAATTTTCATTATTTGTTTTAAAAACAGAAGCCACTCCGATTAAATTATTTTCAGTAAACAATCCAAAATGTATAGTGTCAACAGCGTCATCTCCTATAAAAAAGCAAGTTTCAATAGGTTTGCCTTGCCTCAAGACAGCGCTTCTAACTGGAAAAGTGTCTAAATAATTGATTTCTTTAAATGTAATTTTCTCCATAAAGCACTATAAATTAATAATTTACATGAATGTATGTTGTGATTTTTATTATTTTTTATTAAAAAACTTGCAATTAATCAGTTTTTCCTATTATATTTGCACTCACCAAAATAAAAATGCGAAAGTAGCTCAGTTGGTAGAGCGTCAGCCTTCCAAGCTGAATGTCGCGAGTTCGACCCTCGTCTTTCGCTCAAAATCTTATTGAATTTTAAAAATTCTACCATGCGAAAGTAGCTCAGTTGGTAGAGCGTCAGCCTTCCAAGCTGAATGTCGCGAGTTCGACCCTCGTCTTTCGCTCTAAAGCCTCAAATTTTTTGGGGCTTTTTTATTTTAAATTACTTAAATCCGTTCCAGTTTCAATTTCAATTGGTTCTTTGCCTTGTTGAAATAATCTAGCTGTTATATCTCCTTTTAACGTAATTTTATTTCCCAAAACTTCTAACCAACTACCTTCTCTTAATCCTAAAACCGGTTGCGAATTGTATTGATGAAATTCGTTTATTCTGGTTTCTCTAGTTTCTCCCATGTATTGCGAACCTTGAATTGGATCTAAATAATGCGGATTTATATTGAACGAAACCAATCCTAATGTTCTAAAACTTGGCGGATATACAACTGGCATATCGTTAGTTGTTCCCATCGTTAAGCCGAAAATATTGCTTCCTGCACTAGTTCCTAAATAAGGCGTCCCGTTATCAACAACTTCCCGAATAGCATCTAATAAATTGTATTTGTATAACATATCAACCAAAACAAACGTATTGCCACCACCTGTAAAAATAGCTTCTGCGTTTTGTATCGCTTCAATTGGATTTTCAAATTCATAAATTCCTTTTACTTCTATGTTCAATTGTTTAAAAAAAGGTTTTACTTTTTCTGTATAATCTTCGTGAGAAATGCCACCCGGTCTGGCAAAAGGTATAAATACTAAATTTGAAACGGTTGCAAAATGTGCTTTTAAAACTGGCAATAAATAATCTAAAAATGTACCTCCAAAAACAGTTGATGTACTTGCAATAAGCGCCTTTTTCATATGTGCTATTAAATTTACTTTATTCTTAACAAAATTTTATATCGATTATAATTTTGTTCGTTTATTTTTACAAAAAATTAATTCTTTTAATTATCAAAAAAAACATTCAAATAGTTTTACTGCTTCTCTTTCAATTCGTAGTTTCACAAAACGATTCTATAATTAAAGGAAAAATAGTTATGGTTAACAATTATAATGAAGGTGTAACTATTGTAAATATTTCAAACAAAACTAATACAATTTCCGGAAATGGCGGCTATTTTGTGATAAAAGCAAAAGTGAATGACACCTTACTTTTTTCGTCATTACAATTTGATGTGATTAAATTAAAAATAACAGCAACTGATTTTGGACAAAATTTGTTATTTGTAAAAATGACGCCGCGATCCAAATTAATTGAGAAAGTAATCATTACAAACCAAACCGTTATCACAGCTGAAAGTTTGGGATTGGTTCCAAAAGGACAAAAAAGATACACAGTAGCAGAAAGAAGAATGAAATCAGGTGGGGGAGGAATTGGAATTGGTGGTTTAATTAATTTATTTACGGGTTACGGAAAAGAACTTAAAAGGAATTTAGAAATAGAGAAAAAAGAAATGTTGATTGAAAAAATTAGAAATCAATTTGATAAAGCGTATTTTATAACTACCCTACAAATTCCAGAAAATTATATCAGTGGTTTTTTATATTATATTGGTGAAGATAAAAAATCATATGAAATATTAAATAGCGCCGATAAATATACAAAAATGTTTAAATTAGCAGATTTAGCAGTAGAATATTTGAAAACTATTCAACCTGAAACACCAAAAGCAAAATAATTGAAAACCGTTTTACAAATTTTAATTTTACTAATCGCTCAAATTGTATTTTCGCAAAACGATTCTATAATTAAGGGGAAAATCATTGTGGAAACTAATGACAACGAAGGTATCACTATTGTAAACGTTTCAAACAAAACGAATACCATTTCAGGAAACGGCGGCTATTTTAAAATAAAAGCCAAAGTAAATGACACCATCATGTTTAGCGCCATTCATTTAGTTGGCAAAAAACACATTATTACAAAAAAAGATTTTGGCAAAGATTTACTTTTTATAAAACTAGACATTTACACGCGTCATATAAAAGAAATAATGGTAACAAATGCCGATGACATCACTGCGGAGTCTTTAGGTTTGGTTCCAAAAGGACAAAAAAAATACACGCCAGCTGAAAGAAGAGTAAAAACAGCTGGCGATTTTAATGGCCAATTTGGTCTGAATACTGCATTTAGTATTGACCCATTATTGAACGCTATTTCTGGCAGAACAAAACAATTAAAAGCAGAATTAGAAGTAGAAAGAAAAGAATTTTTACAATATAAAATAAACGCTAACTTTGATTCCGAATTGATTATGAATCAATTTCACATTCCTGAAGAATATGTGTCAGGATTTGTTTTTTATATTGTAGAAGATGAAGAATTAAAAGCCGCCGCCAAAGCGAAAAACAAGACGCTAATTTCATTTAGAATGAGCGCGCTAGCAGTTGATTTTTTAAAATTGAAAAATTTGCAACCTTATTATCCAAAACCTGTTGAACTAGAAAAAAGTACAGAAGAAAATACCCCTGTTCCCAAAACAGAATTAGAGCCAAAGAAAAATGAATAAAATAAAATTAAGTCTGCTTATCCTATTGTTTGCTCTTTTTAGTGCTTTCACGTTTCATAAATTTTATGTTGGGGTTTTTACAATAGATTATTTTAAAGAAAAAAAAGCAGTTCAAATTACAGCAAGGTTATTTATTGATGATTTAGAAAAAGTTTTATATAAAAAACATAACAAACATTTTTACCTTACCACAAAAGATGAAATATCAGATGCAAACACCTTTATTGCTAATTATTTATCAGAAAAATTAAAAATTAAAATTAATAATAAAGTTCAAACATTACAGTTTTTATCTAAAGAGCAAGAAGATAATATTGTAATTTGTTATTTAAAAATACCATGTAAAGACAACGTAAAAACACTAGATATTTTCAATAATGTTTTATCCGATATTTTTGATGAACAACAAAATTTAGTACATTTGAACATTAATGGTAACAAAAAAACCATTTTGTTTACTAATACAGAAACCAACCAAAAACTGAAATATAAATAATTATGAAAAAGTTAATTTTAATTACATCATTAATTTTCGCATCTCTTACTGCAATTGCTCAAGAAACAAAAAAAGAGCCTCAAGGACATACTGACATCAATAAATTTAGTCAAATGTATGCCGAAATGGCTACGCCTAATATGTTCCGAACGGCTTCTGGCGCTCCAGGTCCTGCGTATTACCAACAACGTGCGGATTATAAAATTAATTTAGAATTAGATGATAAAGCGTCCAAAATGTATGGAAGCGAAACCGTAACCTATTACAATAACGCTCCTGAATCTTTAGACTATTTATGGGTGCAATTGGACCAAAATATAGCAAGAAGAGACTCACAAACACCTCTAATTGATAGCCAAACTATGCCGCAAGCTACCTCAGCTGAAAACTTTACTAAAACGTATATGGGTAAAGGTTTTGATGGCGGTTTTAACTTAGAATACGTTAAAGACGAAAAAGGTAACGCTATGAAATACACCATCAATAATACTATGATGCGTATTGATTTGCCTAAAGCTCTAAAAAAAGGAGAAAAAGTGGTTTTTTCAATCAAATGGTGGTACAACATTAACGATTACATGAAAGATGGCGGAAATGGTCGTTCTGGTTATGAAGTTTTTCCCGATGGAAATAAAATTTATGTAATTGCCCAATTTTACCCAAGAATGTGCGTGTACAATGACGTTGAAGGTTGGCAAAATATGCAATTTTGGGGAAGAAGTGAATTTGCTTTAACTTTTGGAAATTACGACGTTAAAATTACCGTTCCAGCCGATCATATTTTAGATGGAACCGGAGTTTTACAAAATAGAAATGAAGTCTATTCTGCTGAACAAGAAAAAAGATGGCAATTGGCTGAAAATTCTTTTGATAAACCAGTAATAATAGTAACGCAAGCGGAAGCAACTGCTGCAGAGAAAAATTTTGCAACTACCACTAAAACTTGGCATTTAAAAGCTGAAAATGTAAGAGATTTTGGGTTTTCAAGTTCTCGTAAATTTATTTTAGACGCGATGGCGGTTCAAGTTGGAAACAATAAACCTATGGCCATTTCTATGTATCCAAAAGAAGCCAATCCGCTTTGGGAAAACTTATCTACAATAGCAGTAGCGCACACTCTGAAAACGTATTCAAAATATACATTCGATTATCCTTATCCAAAAGCCATTTCTGTTTCTGCTGAAGATCAAGGAATGGAATATCCAATGATTTGTTGGAATTTCGGTCGTCCTGATGAAAATGGAAAAATTAGCGACAGAGTAAAATACGGTATGCTAGGCGTAATTATTCACGAAATAGGACATAACTTTTTTCCAATGATTGTAAATTCAGATGAAAGACAATGGACTTGGATGGATGAAGGTTTAAACACCTTTTTAGAATATTTAACCGAACAAGAATTTGACAAAAATTTCCCAGCAGATAGAGGTCCTGCAAAATCTATTGTACCTTATATGAAAGGAAACCAACAGTTTTTAGAACCTATTATGAGTCATGGTGATGTGGTTTATAATTTTGGTGCAAATGCTTACGGAAAACCTGCAACAGGATTAAATATTTTACGTGAAACGATTATGGGACACGAATTGTTTGACCACGCATTTAAAACTTATGCAACCCGATGGAAATTTAAACATCCTACGCCAGAAGACTTTTTTAGAACTATGGAAGATGCTTCTGCAGTGGATTTAGATTGGTTTTGGAAAGGTTGGTTCTACGCCACTGATGTGGTAGATTTAGGTATCAAAAACGTAAAGCAGTTTTATGTTACAGAAGATGGCACTAAAGAAACTGCTGCAGCTGTGAATAGAAGAGGTAGAAGAATGCCCAATAGCGGTCCTATGATTTACTTAGTAAATAGTGAAAGTACAGAATTGAAACCAGAATCAAAAACAGCACTTGAAACAGAAAAAGTAATGGCTTTAAATGAGTACTTAAACAAAAATTATAGTGCGGAAGAAAAAGCAGCATTAAAAAATCCTAAATACTTTTATGAAGTAGAGTTTGACAAACCAGGAAGTTTAATGATGCCAATTATTGTTGAATTACAATTTGAAGATGGTACTTCAGAAACACATAAATTTCCAGTTCAAATTTGGAGAAGAAACAATATTACAGCGAAACGTGTTTTTGCAACTGAAAAAAAAGTAATTAAAATTCAATTGGATCCAAAATTAGAAACAGCTGACATTGATGTTACTAATAATACTTGGCCAAAAGAAGCCGTTGTTGATAAATTTGAACAAATAGAAAAGAAATAGTAAAGGAGTCGAAAGTCGAAAGTCAAAAGTCAAAAGTCGAAAGAATAAACTTTCATTTTATTTGTCATTCTAAAGCAAGAAGGGTCTTTTTCAAACTCAGAACTTTTTAACTTTAGAATGACATTTTTTTTAATTAAACATTAAACAACTTTTATTACCTTTGTAATTCATAAAACACAAAACTATGTTCGGTATTGGCGGAGGCGAAATATTTTTTATAATTCTTGTAATTCTAATGCTTTTTGGATCAGATAAAATTCCAGAAATTGCAAGAACTTTGGGCAAAGGTATGGCGCAATTAAAAAACGCCACCAATGAAATCAAACACGAAATCCAAAAAGGCACAGAAGAAAATGGCCTTGATTTAAAAAGTTTAACTGGCGGCATTTCAGATGAAATTGCAAGTGCAAAAAAAAACATGACAGAATATATAAATCCTGTTGACATTTCAGATCCAATTACGGAAATCAAAGAAGAAATTGAAAATGCAACCGGACCAATAAAACGTCAATTGTAATGTTTGATTACCTAATACATTTAGATAAAAAATTGTTTGTTTTTCTTAATAATTTAGGATCTACACCTTTTGATAGTTTCTGGCTTTTAATTACCCAACAAACCAATTGGATTGCATTTTTTTTAATTTTACTCTTTATTTTATTTAAAAAATTAGGAACGAAAAAATTAGGAATAGCTATTCTAACACTAGCCGCCTTAATCACGTTTACTAATGAAATTACAGATGTAATTAAATTTTCAGTTCAACGAATTCGCCCTTGTAATGATGATACATTAGCTGGCTTAATTAGAGTTGTAAAAGATAGCGATACGTTTAGTTATTTTTCTGGACACGCATCAAATTCAACAGCATCTATGATGTTTGTATACTTAATTTTAAGACAATGCTATAAATATACTTATTTGATTTTTCTTTATCCTTTAATTTTCGCCTACAGTAGAATTTATTTAGGACTTCACTTTCCTTTAGATATTATTTCTGGATATGTTTTTGGTAGTTTTACAGGGATTTTGTTCTATTTTTTATTTGATAAAATTTCTAATAAATTGATTAACCCTACAACACACGAGTAACCGTTAAACCATCTCGGATGGGTAATAAAACGGTTTCTACACGAGAATCTTCATTAATAATTTTATTATAATCTAGTAAAATTTGCGTGCTTTTGTCGTTAGTCTTTACTTCTTCTAAAACCTTTCCGCTCCACAAAACGTTATCAGATAAAATTATACCACCTTTGTGCATCAAAGGCACAATTAAATGAAAATAATTAATGTAATTTTCTTTATCTGCATCAATAAAAACCAAATCGAATTTTTTATTTAAAGTTGGAATAATTTCAATAGCATCGCCAATATGTTGCATAATTTGATGAGAATATTCAGATAAATCAAAATATTTTTTTTGAATTTCTTCTAACTCTTCATTTATATCAATGGTATCTAACGTTCCGTTTTCTTGTAAACCTTCTGCCAAACATAAAGCGGCGTAACCTGTATAGGTTCCAATTTCTAAAATTGCATTTGGATTTATTATTTTAGATAACATACTCAAAACCCTACCTTGAAAATGGCCACTTAACATTCGTGGTTGCAAAATTTTCTGGTGGGTTTCTTTGCTTAATCGCACCAATAATTCTGGTTCTTGCTGCGAATGATTGGCAACATAATTTTCTAAATCTTCTGATATAAAGTGCATATTTGTTTAAATTTCAAAGTACAAAAGTACAAATTCCAATTGTTTAAACACAGATTAAAGAAATTTCTAAAATTAATAAATCAGCGTTTAATTAAATTGGCATATTGAAAATTGATTAATTGGCACATTAGTAGTACTTTTGCACCATGCAAGCAGAAAAAAAAGACATACGTGCCTTATCTAAAGTGCAATTACGAGATTTCTTTGTTACTAATGGCGATAAAGCGTTTCGTGGGAATCAAATTTACGAATGGTTGTGGAGCAAAAGCGCACATTCATTTGAAAGCATGACCAATGTTTCTAAAGAAACTCGCGCTATGTTAGAAGCCAATTTCGTAATTAATCACGTAAAAGTGGATACGATGCAACGTAGCGAAGACGGAACTGTAAAAAATGCGGTGCGTTTACACGATGATTTAATTGTTGAAAGCGTACTTATTCCAACCAAAACCAGAACAACTGCTTGTGTTTCTAGTCAAGTTGGTTGCAGTTTAGATTGTAATTTTTGCGCTACTGCAAGATTAAAACGAATGAGAAACCTTACACCTGGTGAAATTTACGATCAAGTGGTAGCGATAGATAATGAAAGTAAATTGTATTATGACAGACATCTTTCAAATATTGTTTTTATGGGAATGGGTGAACCTTTGATGAATTACCCCAACGTAATGAAAGCAATCGATATGATTACGTCTAACGAAGGTTTAGGGATGTCACCAAAGCGAATTACAGTTTCTACTTCTGGAGTTTCTAAAATGATTAAAAAAATGGCTGATGATGAAGTCAAATTTAACTTAGCGGTTTCTTTACATTCGGCTATTGAAGCGACTAGAAACGAGATTATGCCGTTTACCAAAAACTTCCCATTAACCGAATTACGCGAAGCATTAGAATATTGGTACGCCAAAACCAAAAGCAAAATTACCTATGAATATGTAGTTTGGAAAGATATAAATGACAACAAAGTTTCTATTGATGCCTTGGTAAAATTTTGCAAATATGTGCCGTGTAAAGTCAACTTAATTGAGTACAACGCAATTGATGATGGCTATTTTCAACAAGCCAGCGAACAAGCTACAAAAGAATATATTGCCGCTTTAGAAAAAAACAATATTATAGTAAAAGTCAGAAAAAGCAGAGGAAAAGACATCGATGCAGCTTGCGGTCAACTTGCTAATAAATCATAAAAAAAGAGAAGCAAATGCTTCTCTTTTTTTATGATTATATTTTTTCAATTAATTACCAATAGTAATTGTATAAGAAACTCCGTTGATTGTAAATACGGCTGTGTTATCACAATCGCCATTTCCGTAATCTAAAGTAGCGGTTACGCCATTTTTAACAAAAGTAATTACTCCTAATACCAATAAAGGTTTATTTACGACTAAACAACTCATTTTAGCTCTTAAAGGAGTAGTAATTGTTGCAGTTTGTACGGTTCCGTTTGGATGTGTAGTAGTCCAGTTTCCTGTAATTTTATAAATGTTATCTACGAAAACCATTGGTGTATTAAAACCTTCTACTAATTCTCTTGTTCTTGTTCCTACACGCGTGTAAACGTCTCCGTTGGGCATCGTAATTGTCATATCCAATAACATTACTACGATAGGGTGTGGCGCAGATGTTGCAGTAGCCGCTGTCATAGAACGAGTAAATGTTTTGGTACCAACAAATTTTATATTGTTGTGATAAAAATTATCAAATGTATAAGTTACTGTATTAGAAACCGCTGTTGGTTGATAAACAAAACTAATAATAATTTTCCCTTTAACAATGTTTCCATTATTCAATTGACATCCTGTTGTTCCAAAATCAATGGTTTTTGTTACTTGAGTTCCTGGAGTGATAACCGTTCCAAAAGCTGGAACTCTAGTGATGGTTGCGCAGTTTGAAAATACGGCGTTATCATTGTTTGTACCTCTATAAGAAATAGTACTTCCATCAACATTGTCAAATAATTGATCTGTAATATTTGATATGTCGTCACTTGCCATATCAATTTTAGCACTTAGTAATGCGTCTTCCGAAGTTAACGTATCTACAGTAGTTTCATTCTCTTTTTCACAAGCAGAAAAAGCCACCAATATTAAAATTGGGAATAAAAATTTTGCTATTTTTTTCATCTTTAAAAATTTAATGTTCAATATGTTAGACCCAAAGTTAACAAAAAGGTTTAAAGTAAAAAAATATTTTTCTAATCCTTTAATGTGTGGTATCTTTGAAGTAATGAAAATTACTGAACAAATAAAAGAACCCATAGCTTTCGAGATGGAACTTTTTGAGAAAAAGTTTCAATTAGCTATGTCTTCAAAAGTCGCCTTATTAAATCGTATTACACATTACATTGTAAACCGAAAAGGCAAACAAATGCGACCAATGTTTGTGTTCTTAACTGCCAAAATGATTTCTGGTGGCACAGTAAATGACAGAACATACAGAGGCGCATCGGTTATTGAACTTATACATACCGCAACTTTAGTACACGATGATGTGGTGGACGACAGTAATAAAAGACGTGGATTTTTCTCTATAAACGCACTTTGGAAAAATAAAATTGGGGTATTAGTTGGTGATTTTTTACTTTCCAAAGGATTATTACTTTCGATAGATAATAACGATTTTGATTTATTGAAAATAATTTCTGTAGCCGTAAAAGAAATGAGTGAAGGCGAATTACTTCAACTAGAAAAAGCCAGAAAACTAGACATCACAGAAGACATTTATTACGAAATTATTCGGCAAAAAACAGCTACGCTAATAGCTGCTTGTTGTTCACTAGGAGCTTGTGCAGTGGCGCCAGAAAAATCGAAAACTATTGAAAAAATGCGCAAATTTGGCGAATTAATTGGCATGGCGTTTCAAGTAAAAGACGATTTATTTGATTATACGGAAGATGCTATCGGAAAACCAACAGGCATTGACATCAAGGAACAAAAAATGACTTTACCATTAATTCATACCTTAAACAATTGCACTTCAAAAGAAAAAAGTTGGATTATCAATTCGATTAAAAATCACAATAAAGATAAAAAAAGAGTCAAAGAAGTAATTGCTTTTGTTAAAAATCAGGGTGGTTTAACTTATGCCGAACAAAAAATGGTGCAATTTCAACAAGAAGCACTTCTTCTTATTCAAGATTTTCCTGAATCAATATATAAAGATTCCCTTATTTTGATGGTGAATTACGTTATTGAAAGAAAGATATAATTTTAATGTGCCAATTAGCCAATGTTCAATTAGCCAATTTGATACAACCCTTTTAATTATAAAATCGTCAGTAGAAATAAGCACATAAATTTACACATTGTCTAATTGGCAAATTGACTAATTGCCATGCAACCTTTTTTAAATCATTCTCGTCTATAGTAATAAGCACATAAATTGGCACATTGACTAATTAAATCTATGAAAGTAATCGCATTGCATAAAGAAGAACAGCAACTAATTTGTGAAGCGATTGCCAATAATCGCCAAGCACAACATTTGTTGTACACAAAATATGCATCTAAAATGTTGAGTACTTGCAGACAATATATAAAAGACACGCATCATGCAGAAGATGTAATGCTTACTGGCTTTATGAAAATGTTTACCAATTTGAAGAAATTTGAAAACATAGGCAGTTTTGAAGGTTGGATAAAACGTATTATGATTCATGAATGTATTGATTATTTACGAGTAAAGAAAAATAGCTTTAATCATAAAAATATTGAAGACATATTGTATTCTGAAGCAGAAGACAATTACGAAATGGAAGGTGATTTTTCTGTAGACGATATTCAATTTATAATTGACAAATTGCCTGAAGGTTACAAAATGGTTTTTAATTTATTTGTTATAGAAGGTTACAAACACAATGAAATTGCTGAATTATTACATATTTCAGAAGGCACATCAAAATCTCAATTATCACATGCAAAAAAAATGTTGCAATCTCAAATTACCATATTAAAAAATAAAGAAAATGGAACAAGATAATTTTAACAAAAACATACAAGAAAAATTCAATTTACGCACAATTGAACCATCCGAAATGGCCTGGAACAAATTAGACGCTATGTTGACTCTTGCAGAAGAAAAAAAACAACCTAAACGCTTTTTTTGGTTAAGCATTGCGGCTTCATTTTTATTATTTTCGGGTGTTGGATATGTTTTCTTTCAACAAAACGAGCAATCAAAGTTAACGCCTGCAACTGAAGAAATAGTTACTACTAAAGCAAAATCAGAAACGGAAACACAAAAACAAAATACGGAAGAAAGTAGTGTTTCATCTAAAAATGAATTGGCTAATAACGCGACAATAAGTACTACTTCAGAAACGAAAAAAAGTGCTATTTTCTTT
>NZ_JBIPMS010000087.1:0-7103 GCF_044368995.1 Flavobacterium sp.
TCTCGTCTATTTCCACTTTTTGAGGTTGAAAAACAATGTTTCCGTTACTGTCTTTCGCTACGGGAAAATTAGCCATTCCGTTCGTTCCAACGCCTACTGTGTAAACTTTTATGCCGAAATCTCTAGCGATTTCTGCTGCTGAAATGGGGTCTAAACTTCCCACATTATTGACGCCATCAGTTAATAAAATGATAATTTTAGATTTCGCTTTGCTGTTTTTAATTCTGTTTATGGCGGTTCCTAAACCAATTCCTATGGCGGTTCCGTCTTGTAAAACCAATCCGTTATATTGTACTTCTCTTAGGGCGTTTAACAACATTATTTTGTCAGAAGTTACTGGTGTTTTGGTATAACTTTCCCCTGCATAAACTACCAAACCAATTCGGTCGTTTGTTCTTTTTTGAATAAACGTTTCGGCTACTTTTTTTATGGCTTCCAAACGGTTGGGTTTGAAATCAGTCGCCAACATACTTCCCGATACATCGGTGGCAATTACAATATCAATCCCATTTTTACTGGCTGTAAAACTTGATTTTTGAGTGTTTCTTGGTCTTGCTAACGCAATAATTACAAATCCTAATGCCATAATTTTTAACAAAAATAAGAAAGGTCGGCACCTTATAATCCAAGATTTTTTTATGGATAATCCTTCTGTTGAACTTATTTTTATGGCTGGTTGTTGATGATTGATTGTTTTATATTGCCAAAAAACTGCTATTGGAATTACCCATAACAACCATAAAAAATGAGGATGCATGAAGGCGCTATTCATCTTCTTGGTTTATTGGTTCGAGACTATTTGTAACACGATCTATGAAATCTTTTGCTTGTTTGTCTTTTGCTTCATAAGTAATTCTGACTTTTTGTATGCCGAATTTATCTGAAATAAAAACCGTAAAAAACCGCATTAGTTTGGTTTGATTGGCTTCATTTATTTCAAAAGTGCCTTCTAAAACATCTCCAGAAAGCGCTTTTACATTTTTGAATTTTCTAGCAGTAGTTTGAATTTTCGTAGCCTGTCCTTGCATCAATTGGCTTAATTCGTCATTAAAAAGCTGTTGTAAATTTACTTTTACAGAATCTTTATACGCGATGGTTTGAAGCGAAATGGCAAGTTTATCTGTTGGTTTTTGCCAAGAAAATTGGGCTATATTTTTAATGTTTGGATTTTTAGAAGTTACCAAAACTCTAGTTAAAATTTCTGGTGTTTCAATTTGCAAAATAGGCAACCCGTATGCTGAAACCAACCATTCTTTTTTAAGATAGTAATTGGCCTCTTTTCCGTTGATTTTTGCAGAAAAATAATTGGTCACATTTTCCCATCCAAAAAAGAAAACTACTGCAATACTAGTTGCTAAAAGTGTGACAACAAATGTGGTTTGTCTGATGTTTTTGTATTTAGTTTGTTGCTGTTGTGCGGCTAATTTGGCTAACGCCACTTGTTGCTCTTCAGTAGAAACGGGTAAGGTATTATGAAAAACATTAATCAAGTTTTCCGAAGCTATCTTGTCTGCATTTTGTTCTGGTAAATCAATTAAAATTTTTGCAAATTTTACCAAATCTGCCTTGGTAAAAAGTGTTTCTATTTGAGTAATCGTAGCGTCTGAAATTTGAAACTTCTTATTTTTTACTGCCTTTTTTAGTTTAAAAATAAACTGTTCGGTTGTACTTTCTAACGCAGAAAATTCTAACGTTTTTTCAAAATATAATTTAATTATTTGGGTTAAATTAGAATAAAATTCTTTGGCGTTGGCGTTGGTGTTTAATTCTGAAAAACTAATAAATGCGCGGTCGTATGGAGAAATATATATTGTTGCTTTTGTTTTATTACGCTGTTTTAATCGTAAAATAAAATAAAGTAAACCTGCCAGAGAAATAGCAAAAAGTAGTCCTAAAAATAGTTGCTTGTCTGAAAGTTCTTGTTGGTTTGCTTCTGTATTTAAAGTAATAATTTCGTCTTCTTTGATGTCGTACATTTTTTGTTTTGTAGTGTCCACTGCTACATCCGTTACTACTACATCAAGGCATTCAGAAAATATTTTTTTGGTGTTTACAAGCACTTCTAATGCAGGAATCTTATAAGTTCCCGCATCAAACTGAGTCAGGTTGTATTTTTTTATCCACTCTGTTTGGTTTCCTTTTATATTTTTTTCTGTTGGAAAAGATTGTACCACTTCAAGTTTACCAATCGAATCTAAATCAGGGAAAAAAACTAATGCCTTCTGGTTTACTTTTGTTTTTAAAGTAAGTTGAATTTGTTCGCCAATTTTGATTTCCTTTTTTGAAACAGCCGTTCCAACCGTTTGGGCAAACCCAACGAAAATGGAAAAAATACTCAAAAATAAAAGGCGTAACTTCATTAGGCTCTACTTTTAAAATAGGTTACTAATTTCGTTACATAACTTTCATTTGTTTCTGTTTCTACTAATCCTGCGGCGCATTTACGGAAAATATTTTGGCAAACTTCAACCTTGCTTTTGTGATTTTTCTCATACGCCAAACGGGTAGCTGTGGTTTGTGTGTCTAACCAAATTAGTTGTTCCGTTTCTGCGTCTTGCGTTTGAATAATGCCAACATTTGGAAGCGTTTTTTCACGGGAATCAAAAATTCTAATTCCTGTTACATCATGTTTTTTAGAAGCAATTTGTAAAGGTTTTTGAAAATCTGGAGTCATAAAATCGGAAATTAAAAATACAATAGCTCGTTTTTTTATTACGCTTGACAAAAATTCTAATGCAAATGCTACGTTGGTAGTTTTGCTTTTCGGTTGCCATTCTACTAATTCACGGATAATTCTTAATACGTGTGATTTTCCTTTTTTGGGCGGAATATACAATTCAATTTCATTTGTAAATAAAATTAACCCAATTTTATCGTTGTTTTGAGTGGCTGAAAAAGCTAAAGTTGCCGCAATTTCGGTTACCATTTCTTTTTTATTTTGTGAGGAAGTTCCGAAATTTTGCGAAGCCGAACAATCGATTACTAGCATCATGGTTAATTCCCGTTCTTCTTCAAATATTTTGACAAATGCATCATTATTTCTTGCGGAAACATTCCAATCTATGGCTCTAAAATCGTCTCCATATTGGTATTGTCGCACCTCAGAAAAAGTCATTCCGCGTCCTTTAAAAGAAGTATGATAGTGTCCCGAGAAAATATGATTGCTCAATCTTCGGGTTTTAATTTCAATTTTTTTGACTTTTTTAAGTAGCTCTTTCGTCTCCATGTCAGTGTTCAGTGTTCAGTTTTTAGTAAGCAGTAAAAAGCTATTTACTAATTAGTTTCCTGTGCACTTATTAAGGTACTTGTACCTGATTTAAAACTTTATTGATAATGTCTTCTGAAGTAATATCTTCGGCTTCGGCTTCATAAGTAATTCCAATACGGTGACGCAACACATCGTGCACTACCGCTCTAACATCTTCAGGTATTACATAACCTCTGCGTTTGATAAAAGCATAACATTTTGCCGCTAAAGCCAAGTTGATACTTCCACGTGGTGAAGCACCAAAACTAATTAGCGGTTTTAAGTTTTCCAGTTTGTATTTTTCTGGATACCGCGTGGCGAAAACTATATCTAAGATATATTTTTCAATTTTCTCATCCATGTACACTTCTTTTACCGTTTGTTGTGCTTTAATGATTTGCGCCACACTTACTACGGGATTAATAGTAGCATTATTTTCCAATAAACTATTACGAATGATAAGTTGTTCTTCTTCCATTTTCGGGTAATCGACAATGGTTTTTAGCATGAACCGGTCTACTTGCGCTTCAGGTAACGGATACGTTCCTTCTTGTTCTACTGGGTTTTGAGTCGCCAAAACTAAAAAAGGCGCGTCTAATTTATAGGTGGTTTCGCCAATGGTTACTTGTTTTTCTTGCATGGCTTCCAGTAATGCGGATTGGACTTTAGCAGGTGCTCTGTTAATTTCATCTGCGAGGACAAAATTGGCAAAAATGGGTCCTTTTTTTACAGAAAATTCATTCTCTTTGAAATTGTACACCATGGTTCCTACCACATCTGCTGGGAGCAAATCTGGCGTGAATTGAATACGGTGAAAACTCCCCTGAACGGCTTTTGAAAGTGTGTTTATAACTAGCGTTTTGGCTAATCCAGGCATGCCTTCTAACAAAACATGTCCTTGGCCTAGCAAACCGATTAATAAGCGTTCAATCATTGATTTTTGTCCAACAATTACTTTGCTTAATTCTGAAGTAAGTAAATCAATAAAAGCGCTTTCCTTTTCAATTTTTTCATTAAGTGCGCTAATGTCTATCCCTGTATTATTTTCTTGCATTTTATTTGGTATTATTTTCTATAAATTTTAAAAAATACTTTAACAGCGCAAGTTGCTATATAAAAATAATATAAGTTGTTAATTGTCCGTTAAATTATGAGATTTTGGGTATTTTTTTAGAAAAAATTAAGAAATAGAGGTGTTTTCAGTAAAAAAAAGCAACTTCTATTCTTGTTTAAGAAATAAAAAGTGGGTTTTTATATTTGATTGAGTGGGTTTTTAATACCAGTCTGAATGGTATTTATTTTCCCCCAAATAATAAATTATCCCAAATGAAAAATTATAATAACTTCCCGATTCTGGTGTGTAATCTTTATTTAGCAGGACTCCGTCAAAACCATAATGTTGTTTTACGGTAAAATTTTGAGTAAAATCAGCCGTTAAGGCAAAATTATTTGAGATATTAAACATCGGTGTAAGTCCTATTCCCACCACACCAATTTTCTCGTATTTATTTTGTCCAATCATATATCCAAATGCTATACCAGCGTCAACGTGGGCATTTATGCCTACTTTATCTCTTGTTAGATAGGTTAAGCCCAATTGTTTACCCACATTATAAATTCCAGAAAGCGCAACTGCACTATACGTAATTCCAACTTTTCCTCCTGGGTCATTTACAAAATGATCCAATTTGTAAGCCACTTTTGCGCCAAATTTTTCATTGAACATATATCTAATTCCTACATTGTAATGATTCAATCCAGAGAAATTAGATTCATATAACTTTTGATAAGGCCTTATGGCTCCCGTGTAACCATAACCTGCCTCAACAGACAAATTGTTGATATTAAATTGTGCAAAAAGTGAAGAAGACATCACTAAAAAAAAGAAGACTTGTAATTTGCTTACTGCTTTCATAATTGTTTTACTTATTGATTGCGAATATAAAAAATTTGTACTTATATCTTATGTTTTTTGAGTAGTATTTTTATTGAAAGTAATTAGATAATGAGCTAATTAGCGAATTAGCGAATTAAATAATTAGATGATTTGTGCTCCCTTTACCAAAAAAAACGCCTGGGGTCGACTGACACTTCACGAGTTATCCAACATTCAAATTGCCTCATTGTCCCATTACCTCAATCCTCTTCATAAATACTTGAAACGTTGAATTTGTATACATACTTGATTTGTTTTAAATAAAAAAGCACCCAAAAGAGTGCTTTTTTATTATACTAAAGATTGTCTTTTCTTTTTTATAAAGTAGTACATAACAACTATGCCTATTATCGCCATCGGTAGGATCCAGTCGTCAATAGGTGCGGGTACAGCATCATTAACGTCATCCCCATCGTCAAAAGCAGGTTGTGCTTGAGCAAATTGTACTAAAAATAATATAACCAATAAAAATTGATATCTAATTGCGGAGTGATTGCTTTTTTTCATGTTTTACAGTTTTACTATTCTACAATCCATTTTACGTGTTGGGTTTTGCCTTCGGTGGTTACCGTAACCAAATAAATGCCTTGCGACAGCGATTGTGTTGGCGTTACCTGTATTGCATTACCTTGTGATTTTAGCTGTACCGGTATGTTTTGTCCTAAAACATTGTATACTGAAACTGTTGCTTCTGCCATGCCATCAATATAGAAACTAGCCCCTGCTTTAGCTGGATTAGGATATAATGTGATGTTGTTTGCAAAATCATCTATTGATAGCGCACTGTTTTGGAATACAATTTTGAAACGATTCAACTCTTGGCCGTTTACCGTAAAAGGCACAACAGTATTGTTTTCTATTGGTGTATAGGTACTGCTTTGTGTGTCTACCAAATAAGGAGTTAATCCGTTATAATCAGACAATTCAAACTTCCATTGGTAGGCAGTATGTCGCGTGTTTTTTAATCGAATGGGCAATTCATTAGTACTAGACGGATTGGTTTGCATGGCAATTGCCAGAGACGTGTTGTCTTGCATCAAACTTACTTCTTCATCCAAATTTGCAAACTTTGCTGCATCTTCTTCAGTTGTATTCCAACTGTACATATTGTTAAATACCGCAAGTGTGCCTTCTATGGTGTCCCATTGGTTGTTTGTGTTGGCTTGTAAATGCACTCTCAACAAACCAAAATCTGAAGTATTGGTTGTTCTAAAAACTCCTGCTGCTGCATAGCCCACAGCTTTGTGCGATTCGGTAATGATCATTATAGGAGAACCCGCACTAGTGTTTTGTACAAATACGGCTTGACCCGGTTGTAAGTATTGATTAAAAATAGATGAGCCAACATCATTCGAATTACTGGATAGCGTTCGGGTTACATAAGCTCCTCTGGTGTTTAATGTAGGATCCCAATAATACACTTTCGTTTTATCCATATTTGTAGAGGCATCCAATGCGGCTTTAATATCAATAGGAGCTTGATACGGATTTCCTACAAAACTATAGCCACTGGCTGCTGGGTTTAATGCAGGGGGGAAATTTCCGGTATGCAGTGTTCCTGTGGCGCGTAAGGTAGTGTTGGTTGGCGTGGGTGTATTGGTACTCATATTAATTGATCGATCGCCGCGCACCAATAAACGGTATGGGGTACCCGCTGTAAAGTTAGAATTTGTATTTAGTACAGCAGCCCAAGCGCCATTTGTATAGCTATACAGGGATGGATTGTTTGTGGTAGTGGTGTCAAAACCATTGGTAGCACCTCCGGCTCCTGTAATATGTGTACCATACCCCGGGTTTGGATTTTGATTATCAGCATAAACAGTAGTTGTATTGCTTACATTTTCTTGCCAGTTTGCTTTGATTGATGTGGAGGTCGTTACCGCCGAACTTAAAAAACGAAACGAACGTTTATTGGCAGGA
>NZ_JBIPMS010000088.1:0-7091 GCF_044368995.1 Flavobacterium sp.
AAAGTGTTTCTAAAACTTGCATCACTTGGGTTTTAAAGTCGCAACTTTTATTTATCGCCTCATCTATCATCTTAGCTATTCTACCTTTAAATATCGATAAAGTAGGATTGATGATATATGTAATTGGCACATTATTTCCCGCAACTAAAATACTTGGACTTTCGCTCCATTCAAAATCCTCAATTTTAGAAGTTGTGTTTAGTTTCCAGTTGGCAAAATTGGCTTTGCTGCTTAGTGTTATGGTTCCGTTTATATTTAGTTCTCTTGTATCGTTTAGACCCATAAATTCTGTTCCGTATTTTAATTTTGCCCAAATTTTTAAAGGAATTACCGAAACAATTTCACCGTTTTTTTCTATCAATTTAATATCTGAAGTTTTCCAAATTTTCATTTCTGTTTTATCGTCATTTAAAATGGTATCCGCATAAATTAAACCTTTTACGTTTTTATTTAATTGATATTCCACTTCTTTTATACTAACTTCCATCGGCATAGAAATTAGCGATGTTTTATTACTGTACACAATTGGCGCATTGTTGCTAGGTTCTGGTTTTAGCGCTTCTATTTTTTTAGAGGTACTGCAGCTAAAGATTCCAATACTTAAAATGCCAATAAGCAAAATTTTAATTTTTATATTCATAATCAATGATTCTGTAATACGATTTTAAGAAAACCAAAAAATGTAATTAATATTGTATTCTATTTTAGAATATTTATGGTATAAAAGTAAAATTTTAATTCTAAAGTGTAACATTTTTAATGAATATTGGTCAAATAGTAAAACAATCTATAAAATGAAGTCAGTACATTTCATATTAATATTATTTTTTGCAAGTGTTACTTCTTTTGCCCAAGAAAAAAAATGGACATTAAAAGAATGTATTTATTATGCTATACAAAACAATATTACTATAAAACAATCAGAGTTAGATTTGCAAACTTCAGCTATTGCAAAAAAAGATGCTATTGGGAATTTTTTGCCTAATGTTTCTGCATCAACTTCGCATTCCTGGAATATTGGATTGAATCAAAATATTACAACGGGTTTGTTAGAAAATCAAACTACGCAATTTACGTCTGCCAATTTAAACGCAAATGTGGATATTTTTAAAGGTTTGCAAAATGTAAATCAGTTAAGAAAAGCCAATTTATCCATCATTGCTTCTCAATATCAGCTAACGAAAATGCAAGAAGATATTGCGTTAAACGTAGCCAATGCTTACTTACAGATTTTATTTAATAAAGAAAATTTAAAAGTTCAAACCCAACAAAAAATACTTAATACGAAGCAATACAACAGAACAGTTGAGTTAGTAAACGCAGGAAATGTTCCAAAAGGTGATTTGCTAGATATCGAAGCTACTATGGCAACAGGAAATCAACGTGTAATTGTAGCAGAAAATACCTTGTTATTGTCAAAATTAAGTTTGGCACAATTATTACAAATTCAAGATTTTCAAAATTTTGACATCTCCGAAGACGATATGCCATCCATGCTTTCAACAATTTTGAATGAAACGCCAGAAGCAGTGATCGCAAAAGCGAAAGAAAACAGAACAGAATTAAAAATTGCCGAAACAAATGTAGCACTTGCAGAAAAAGATATTTCTATCGCTAAAGGAGCCTATTTACCTAGTTTAACAGCTTTTTATGGTTTCAATACACGAGCTTCAAATTCAAACGGATTTGAAATAATTAATGGTGTCCCAATTATAACTAGTCCAAAACCTTTGTTTGATCAGTTTAGCACCAATAAAGGTCAAAATTTCGGGTTTTCACTGAATATTCCAATTTTTAATGGCTTAGCAGTTAGAAATAATGTAGCCAGAACTAAGATTGCTTTGGAGAAAAGTCAATTGGCAAAAAACCAACAAGAATTGGATATTGAGCGCAATGTATTTACAGCTTACACCGATACAAAAGCCGCAAAAGAAAGTTATGAAGCCGCTTTGCAAATTGAAAAAGCACGCGAATTAGCCATGCAATATGCAAAAGACAGATACGAAATCGGTATGATGAATGTTTTCGATTTTAACCAATCTCAAGTGGCTTTTGTAAATGCACAATCAGAAGTATTAAGAACCAAATATGATTATATTTTTAGAATTAAAATTTTAGAATTTTATTTCGGAATTCCACTTATAGAAAAACAATAAAACCATGTCTAGAAAAAAATTATTTATCATTTTAGGAAGTGTAGTTGCAGTTGTTGCGCTATTAATTATTCTTAAAAAATCAGGAAAAATTGGAAATAATGACGACAGTAAAATTGTAGAAGTTTCCAAAGCAGAAACAATGACTATTATTGAAACCGTTTCAGCTACCGGAAAAATTCAACCCGAAGTTGAGATTAAAATTATGCCAGAAGTTTCAGGTGAAATTATTGCCTTAAACGTAAAAGAAGGACAGGAAGTCAAAAAAGGACAATTATTGGTAAAAATCAATCCAGATATTTATACTTCTGGAGTTGACCGAACGGTAGCGTCTTTATCAACTTCAAAAGCGGGTGTTAGTCAAGCTGATGCTCAAGTAAAAGAAGCAAAGGCTAATTACGATAGAAATAAAAAATTATACGATAAAGGGGTGATTTCTCGTGCAGAATGGGACAGAATTGTTTCTGCTTATGAAGTGGCAGTTGCGAGTAAACAATCGGCATATTATCAAATGAAATCAGCTTCTGCAAACGTTACAGAAGCTAGCGATAATTTAAAAAGAACGACCATTTTTGCACCAGCAGATGGAACGATTTCTAAATTAGATATCGAATTAGGAGAACGTGTTTTAGGACAACAACAAATGGCAGGTACCGAAATGATGCGAATTGCTAACCTAAACAATATGGAAGTTGAAGTAGATGTAAATGAAAATGATATTGTAAAAGTAAGCATTGGCGATTCAGCAAAAATTGAAGTGGATGCCTATTTAAAAAGAAAATTTGATGGAGTAGTTACAAGCATTTCCAACTCAGCCACAACAGGTTTAACAGCAGATCAAGTAACAAACTTCAAAGTAAAAGTTCGATTAGTAAAAGAGTCTTATCAAGATTTATTAGAAGGAAAACCAGTTAGTTATTCCCCTTTTAGACCAGGAATGACGGCTACTGTTGATATTGAAACAAAAAGAAGCACTGATGTTTTGACAGTACCAATTAGTGCCATCGTAATAAAAGACGATACTACATCTACTAAAAAAGATATAGTAGCAGAAATTGAAAAAGAAGAAGCAGAAAAAAAAGGTAAAACGCCTAAAAAAGATATTAAATTTGAATGTGTTTTTGTTAAAGTTGGTGATAATGCCAAAATTAGAGTCGTAAAAACAGGTATTCAAGATGATACAAATATTGAGATTTTGTCTGGTTTGAAAAAAGGTGATGAAATTATTATTGGGCCATACACGTTGGTTTCAAAAGAGTTGAAGCCCAATGATAAAGTTAGATTAGAAACCAAATCTGACCAAGATAAAAAAACTAAAGAAAAGAAAAGTTAGTTAGTATAGTTTTGATTTTAAAAAAGACACAAGAAATTGTGTCTTTTTTTTGTTTCTTTGTGTATTAAATTTACTATCAAAATGGCATTAATTCTGAATATAGAAACCGCTACAAAAAATTGTTCGGTGGCGTTATCAAAAGCTGGAAAAACCCTTGCGGTAAGAGAATTGTCTGAACAAAATTTTTCCCATGCCGAAAAGTTACATGTTTTTATTGAGGAGTTATTTTCAGAAACCAACTTGAAACTACAAGATTTAAATGCAATTGCAGTAAGTCAAGGGCCAGGTTCTTATACTGGTTTAAGAATTGGCGTTTCTGCCGCAAAAGGGTTGTGTTATGCGTTATCCATTCCATTAATTGCTATGGACACATTGGAAGTATTGGCTAGAAAAATTCAGGTGAATTCGGGAATTATTATGCCAATGATTGATGCCAGAAGATTAGAAGTATACAGTGCGTTTTTCGATAGTAGCTTTACTAAAATTAGAGCAACTAAAGCTGAAGTTATTGATGAGAATTCGTTTCAACAGCAATCAGAAATCTTACATCTAATTGGCGATGGTGCGATGAAATTCAAAGAAATATTAACGGATGAAAAATTTAAATATTATCCTGATATTCAATTTCCCTCTGCTGCCGAAATGAGTATAATTTCGTATCAAAAATTTCAAAATAACCAATTTGAAGATGTAGCTTATTTTGAACCTTTTTATTTGAAAGATTTTGTTTTGATTACTAAAAAATAAATTTTTAACATTAAAAAGGGCTGTCTATGTAATGTAAACAGCCCTTTTTTTCATTTTCTGAAAATATTATCCATTCATAGCTTCCACTATAATTGAATTATTTTTTAACATATCGCGTAACATATTTTCAATTCCATTTTTCAATGTAAATGTTGAAGAAGGACAACCGCTACAAGCACCTTGAAGCGTTACTTTTACAACATTAGAAGTTTCGTCATAGGAATTAAATGTTATATTTCCTCCATCACTTTGAACCGCTGGCTTGATGTATTCTTCCAAAATATTAATAATTTGTTGTGAGGTAACATCTAAATTATCAAAAAATTCTTCTTGTTTAATTTTGAAATTATCTGTTTTTTCAATCAAACTTTCGTCAACAACTAAATCAGTTTGCTCTAAATATTGTTTTAAAAAAGTTCTCAATTCTAATGTAATATCATTCCATTCAGCAATGTCATATTTTGTGATTGATATGTAATTTTCATCAATAAAAACTTCTTTTACGAAAGGGAAACTGAATAAATCTTTTGCCAAAGGCGAAGCTTTTGTTCCATCAATGTTTTTACATTCAACGGCGGTATTGGTTAATTTTTTATTGGCAACAAACTTAGTAACTGACGGGTTTGGAGTAGATTCCGCATAAATAGTAATAGGATTTTTTTTCGTAGTAGTTTCTTTTATAATAATTTGACCCCCTTTTGCTATAAAATCTTCTATTTGTTGCGCAACTTCTTCTTGAACGTCTTCCCATTCTACAATTGAAAATTTTTCAATAGCAATAAAATTTCCTGAAATGTAAACGGACTTTACAAACGGTAGAAAAAATAACTGCTTCGCTAAAGGAGAATTTGTGGTTTCATCTATATTTTTAAATTCGAAATTTTGATTTCTAGTGATAAATTCTTCTAACTCAAATTTAAGAATTGATGGATTATTTGTACTTTTTATTGATATTTTATTCATTTTTATCTAATTTTTTACAAAGATATAAACATTCATTAAACTAAAGTTATATATTTGAAGATTATAATTTTGTTAACACAACCGCAACATATACGAAATGAAAAAAATTACTATTTCTATTTTTTTATTACTTTTTAGTGGGATACTATTCTCACAATCTATAAACGTTAATACGATACAGTACACTGTGCCACAGCTAGTTCAGGATGTTTTAATAAATTCACCTTGTGCACAAGTGAGTAACATTACTTGGCGTTCAGGAAATGCCGTTGGAACGACTAAAGGTATTGGATATTTTTCAAATTCAAATCCAGCTTTTCCAATGAGTACAGGTGTAGTTATGGTTTCTGGTTTAGCCTCATCTGTAACTGGTCCAAATACATCAATTATAAGTGGTGGTAACTGGTCTGGTGATAACCAGTTATTTAACTATATCGATACATTTGATTTAGACCCTTTAACACCAGGCCAACAAGCTTTAGATCCAAATTTATCGGATTATAATGATGCCACAATTATTGAATTCGATTTTTTACCTTTTACAAATAATATGAGTTTTAATTTTTTATTTGCTTCAGAAGAATATGGAACTTACCAATGTAGTTTTTCAGATGCATTTGCATTTTTTTTAACAAATACTGTCACAAATACTACAACTAACTTAGCATTAATTCCCGGAACTTCGACTCCAATTGCAGTAACAACAATAAGAAATGCGTTACACAATTCTTTGTGTGCGTCAGCAAATAGTCAATATTTTGGTGTTTTTAATGAAGGTGCTAATGCGGCAACTTCTGCCACAAATTTAAATGGTCAAACAGTTAAGTTAACAGCTTCATCTACAGTTATTGCAAATAATTTATATCACATTAAATTAGTTATTGCAGATAGAAATGATAATGCTTTAGATTCTGCAGTTTTTATAGAAGGAGGAAGTTTTAATGTAGGTGTGGCTAATATAACCTATCCAATTGGCTTAGGAGGTGCATATACACAAGATATGCTGGTTGCTAATGGGCAAGCTATTTGTCCAGGTCAAACCAGAGTTATTAGCACAGGCTTAAACCCTAATAATTTTGATTTTGTTTGGACTAGAGACGGTGTTAATTTATATATTGATGCGCCTTCAATTACGGTTAGCTCACCTGGTACTTATTGTGTTAGTGCAGGTGTTCCAGGCGGTGGTGCTTGTTCGCAAACAGATTGTATTGTTGTTGAATATTTTACTGGTTTTCCAATTAATCAAACACCACCAAATTTGGTTGTTTGTAGCTCACCTGTAAATTTAACAACTCAAAATAGCCTTATTTTAGCTGGTTTAGATCCTACATCGCATGATGTGGAATATTATTTTACAATGGCTGATGCACAAGCTGAAAACAATCCAATAACCGCTCCGATAACAATAGCTTTAGGCGCCTCTATTCCAATAGTAGCTAGAGTAACAAACATACTTGCAGCTTGTCCGGAGTATGCTACTTTCAATGTTACATATATAAATAATAATACGGTAGCAGCGGCGGCATCAACACCAATATTATGTACAAATACTGCAATAACACCAATAACGCATACTACAACAGGCGCAACAGGTATTGCAAGTACGACTACCAATTATGGTCTTCCAACAGGTGTTACGGCAGCATGGGCCTCAAATACCATTACTATAAGTGGTACGCCAACTACTACGGTAGGAAGTCCATTTAATTACACCATTCCATTAACGGGAGGTTGTGGTACATTTTCTGCAACAGGAACTATTACAGTTACACAAGCTAATACGGTTACATTACCTACATCTACACCTACACTTTGTATCAATACCCCATTAGCAGCAGCGATTACGCATACTACAACAGGAGCTACAGGTATAGGAACCCCAACAGGACTTCCAG
>NZ_JBIPMS010000089.1:0-7076 GCF_044368995.1 Flavobacterium sp.
CAAAATTGTTCGTCATCATTAATTTTAGACTTGATAGATTTACTTAAAGAGGTGTAAAATAATTCGCCATTAGCAGCCCGTTGCCAATAACCAAATTCCATAAAAGCCCCAGTATATATTTTATCCTGAATGCATTTAACAGAACGAATAATAGTTTCATTTGGTGAGGGATTTAATACCCACTTTGAACCATTAAACTCTAACAAACCTTCATTATTAGCAAAATACATAAATCGCTGATTGTCTTGAGATATCATCCAGTTTTGAATTCCTGCATTATAAATATCTTTTGAATATTTTACAATGGGTGGTAATTGCTGCGCATAATTAGTTGCGAAAACAAATAAAAGAAGTAAACAAGAAAAGTGAATTTTATAAAATTTCATTTATGTTACAATTAAAGGAACTAAAGATATATATTATTTTTTAAAATAAAAAAAAGACTACTATTTCTAGCAGTCTTTAAATAAATAATATAGTGTATATCTATTGTTTGATAAATTTAGTAGAAGATGTTACACCATCTACAACCGTTTTAACTACATAGATTCCAGAATTTAAACTAGAAACATCTAGCGCAGTTGAAGTACTATTTAATGCTTTGTTGATCACTTCTTGACCTAAAACATTATAAACTGAAATAGTTTGAATAGTTCCTAAACTTTCAATGTTCAATACATTTGATGTTGGGTTTGGATATAGTTTCACTTTTGAAACTGTAAAGCTATCAGAAGATAAAACAGTATTTTTATGGAAATAAATATTGTCATATAAAACGCGATCCACCATTGCGGTAGTAATTGCGAATTGTGCCACATTGCTTCTTGTTAAATTATTTGTAACAACACCACCTAATGCAGTGATAGGCACATCTACAGAAACCCATTGATTACCTACTAATTGAGGAGTTGATCCACCATTAATGTTCACCTCTAAAGCAGACACTTGAGCAGATCCACCAGCAAAATCAACTAATTTTACATTAAATACATCCCCAGTTAAATTAGTATCAGTAATATAAAAATCAAAATGTATATGCGTAAATGCTGTTAAATCTAATCTATTTGATGGGAATTCAATACCGTGACATATTACTCCTGGATTTTTTTGTAAAGTATTATTACCCGCAACTTGAATTTCTGTAGATGCAACACCACCGCACCATCCAGCATCAAAATTATCAAAAATAATAGGTGTATAAGCATCGCTATAAATAGAAACCACATCGGTAGCTAGTCTAGCAGGTGGCGTAGGAGCTGCTGTTGATGGCCCATAATATAAATAGTTTACTGTATAAGTTTTAGTCACTGTACCGTTTGAAGAAGTAACAACTACGGTAGCACTCCCTGGTATAGCAGTTGCTTGAGTAATTACAGTTGTTGCAGACGAATTAGAAGTCGTAACACTTGTAATTTGCGGTATAGCTGTTGTACCTGTTAAAACTTCATAGGTATAACTTTCAACACCAGAAGCAAATCCTGAAATAGTTGCACCAGCAACTTTAAGATCACTAAGTTTAGCATCAATAGCTGGATCAGGAGCAGTTTTCCAAAAGTAAATATTATCAAAATAAAAATTAGCTGGAGTTACACTAGCTCCAACATTTGCAGCAAACTTCATTTGATGAATACTAGCCCATGTCATGTCTGTAAAAGCCGATTTAGGAATATCCACACTATACCATTGCCCTTGTACATGATTAATGGTTACCAATACTTCAGCCGGACCTGCTCCATTACTAACTGGTGTAACTTTTAAAACTGTAGCTCCAGGATTAGCACTTGAATAAACATCAACATGTAAATACTCCATGTCTGATAAATTGGTAGATGTAAGAAGAGTTCCTTGATAATTAAAGTTAGTGTACGCTAAAATATTATTTCCTGCGGTTACAGTAAAAGTAGGATTAACAGTTCCAAAACCACTTTGTCCCCAGTTAGGATTTAAATTTGTTGCAATACTTGTATAAGAATCACTAAACACAGAAACAACATTTGCTTGTAAATGTGAAGGAGTTGGAGCATTTGTTGTAGGCACAGCACTAAAAGTAGCACAAGGAGCACAAGTGCCACCACAATCAACACCTGTTTCTGTACCGTCTTGAATACCATTAGTACAAGGATTTAAAGTCAATGTAATATCGTCAAAATAAACACCATCTGTACTGCCCAAAGCCCCCATCAAAAAACCTAGCTGCACATTACCATTGGTGAGTGGTGCTGTAAACGTTGCAGTATAAGTGTCCATTGTTGTAGTAATAGCAAAATTCTGTCTAAATTGATCAGACCAAATACCAGTGTTTTGAATTGCAACCGTAATATTTCGGTTTGCAACTGCACGTGACTTGAAAGTAAGGGTATACTGACCACCTCCAGTAAAAGAAAGAGCTCCTTGAACTAGTTGGGTATCCCATGGATTACCAGCTGCATTGGATGCACTGTAGAAAGCTTCACCACTAACAACCGTTCCGCCACCTCCTGTAAAGGCCCAATTGGTTGTACCGTTTGCAAAATCTCCATTGGTTACAAGATTTTGTGAAAAACCCCAAAAGGAAATTAAAAATGTAAATAAATACGTAATTTTTTTCATAATATTAAATTTAAATGGTTAAAAATTGATAATAGTAAAATTAACCTAAAAATAATATACACAATTTTTATTATATATATAGAAACTATACATTTTAGTTTTTTTTTAATAATAAACAACAAGTTTAATTTATGATATAAAGTTCTGTATTACAGTGCTTTATAGTAATATTACTTCAATTTTATTTAAAAATGTATAGTTAATGTATAGTCAAAAATTAGCTTTAACAATTCAACTACATCGATTTCTTAGGTGGTATTTACACTTTTTTATTCATCTGAAAGAAGAATTGATACATTTAGAATTATAATTAATTATCTTTGCCATTCTTATAAAAAATACAATGATGCCATCTGATTTTTCTTCTTTAGAACCCAAAAAATTTATCTTGATAAAAGGGGCACAATTGCACAATTTAAAAAATATTGATGTAGCCATTCCTAGAAATCAAATGGTAGTGATTACTGGGCTTTCTGGATCTGGAAAATCAAGTTTGGCTTTTGATACACTATATGCCGAAGGACAAAGACGCTATGTAGAAAGTTTATCTTCCTATGCAAGACAATTTTTAGGGAAATTAGACAAGCCAAAAGTAGAATATATCAAAGGAATTGCGCCTGCCATTGCCATTGAACAAAAAGTCAATACTACAAATGCGCGCTCCACAGTTGGTACATCAACAGAAATATACGATTACTTAAAATTATTATTTGCCAGAATTGGAAGAACGTATTCACCAATTTCTGGTGAAGAAGTAAAAAAACAGACCGTTTCAGATGTAGTAAAACACATTCAATCCTTAGAAATGGATTCGAAATGGCTCTTATTGGCTCCTATTCATCTAGAAAAAGGCAGAAAATTACACGACAAACTTAAGGTTTTATTACAACAAGGTTTTGCCAGAGTACTAATAGACAACCAAACGGTTCGATTAGACGATTTTGTTGCAACTCTAGAAATGATTGACGAAAATACCATGGCTAACAAAGAAATTTTATTAGTTATTGACAGAATCGTAGTAAAATCAGATGAAGAATTCTTAAACCGAATTGCCGATGCCTTACAAATTGCTTTTTATGAAGGAAAAGGGGAATTGTACCTACAAGAACCTGAAAAAGCAAATCGCGTGGTTTTCAACTCCAATTTTCAATTAGACGGCATGGATTTTTTAGAACCAAATATTCATTTATTTAGCTTTAATAATCCTTATGGCGCTTGTCCGACTTGTGAAGGCTACGGAAGTGTTATTGGTATTGACGAAGAACTTGTTGTGCCAAACACGGCGCTTTCTGTGTATGAAAATGCTATTTTTCCTTGGCGCGGAGAAAGTATGGGTTGGTACCGAGATCAATTGGTAAACAATTCTCATCATTTTGATTTTCCGATACACAAACCTTATTTTGAATTATCAGAAGCGCACAAAGCACTTGTATGGAACGGAAATAAATATTTTACTGGTTTAAACGACTTTTTTAAGGATTTAGAAGCCAATAATTACAAAATTCAAAATCGTGTCATGCTATCTCGTTATAGAGGTAAAACAAAATGTCACGCTTGTAATGGCAAACGACTACGTTCTGAAACTAACAATATTAAAGTCGCAAAAAAAACCATTTCTGACTTGGTCGATTTGCCAATTATCAAATTAATTCCGTTTTTTAATACTATTGAACTATCGGAATATGATGAAAAAGTAGCCAAACGATTACTTGTAGAAATTAAAAACCGTTTGGCATTTTTAGATAACGTAGGTTTAAACTATTTGAGTTTAAACAGAAGATCAGCTTCACTTTCTGGTGGCGAATCTCAACGAATCAATTTAGCAACTTCTTTAGGAAGTTCATTAGTGGGTTCCATGTATATTTTAGATGAACCAAGTATTGGTTTACACCCAAAAGACACTGAAAAACTGATTGAAGTGTTACTGAACTTAAAAAAATTAGGTAACACGGTAATAATTGTAGAACACGACGAAGACATCATGAAAGCCGCTGATATGATTATTGATATTGGTCCTGAAGCTGGAACTTTAGGTGGCAATTTAGTCGCTCAAGGCACCTATGCAGAAATTCTGAAATCAGATTCATTAACGTCTAGATATTTAAACGGGAAAGAAAAAATTGCGGTTCCAAAATCAAGAAGAAAATTCAAAAATCATATTGATATTATTGGCGCAAGAGAAAACAACTTAAAAAATATTGATGTCACTTTTCCTTTGGATTGCTTAACGGTAATTACAGGTGTTTCTGGTAGCGGAAAAAGCACTTTGGTAAAAAAGATATTATTTCCTGCCTTACAGAAAAAACTAACCGGAATTGGAGAAAAAGCAGGTCAATTTACAAGTTTAGAAGGTAGTTTTTCGCACCTTAAGAACATTGAATATGTAGACCAAAATCCTATCGGAAGAAGTTCGCGTTCCAATCCAGTTACTTATATTAAAGCGTACGATGATATTAGAGAATTATATGCCAAACAAACCACTTCAAAATTAAGAAATTACCAAGCCAAACACTTTTCATTTAATGTAGATGGTGGAAGATGCGAAACGTGTAAAGGCGATGGCGAAGTAACCATTGAAATGCAATTTATGGCCGATGTGCATTTAGAATGTGAAACCTGTAATGGAAAACGATTCAAAAAAGAGGTTTTGGAAGTTAATTTCGAAGGCAAAAACATCGACAATATTCTAAAAATGACCATTGATGAAGCCGTTGCTTTTTTCGAAAAACATGGTCAAAATAAAATTACGCAAAAGTTACAACCTTTAAAAGATGTTGGTTTAGGATATGTGCAATTGGGACAATCTTCTTCTACCCTTTCTGGTGGAGAAGCACAACGTATCAAATTGGCCTCGTTTTTAGTAAAAGGTGCCACCAAAGAAAAAATGCTATTTGTATTTGACGAACCCACTACTGGTTTGCATTTTCACGACATAAAAAAATTATTAAAATCATTTGATGCTTTAATTGAAAAAGGACATTCTATAATCGTAATTGAACACAATTTAGAACTTATTAAATGTGCCGATTACATTATCGACATCGGTCCTGAAGGTGGAGAAAATGGCGGACAAATGGTCGCTTTTGGCACACCAGAAGAAATAGCAAAAAATAAAAAATCCTTGACAGGAAAATATCTAGCAGAAAAACTGAATTGATTTACGATTTATAAATAAAACCTTGCCACAACATTTGTCACCCTGAAAGGGTCTCACGCAAAGTTTTTCAATTCAACTAAAAGAGATGCTTTCAGCATGACAAACGTTGAACATAAATTTTACAGTTTTAAATACCTTTTTATTTGTGTTAATTCGTGTAATTCGTGTTAAAAATTATAATTTCGCATTTCAATATTTTAAATCCAAATGAAATTCCAAGTAGTATCTGATTATGTTCCCACTGGAGACCAACCTCAAGCCATTGAAAAATTAGCTAAAGGCATCACCAATGGCGAAAAATACCAAACTTTATTGGGTGTTACGGGTTCAGGAAAAACATTTACAGTAGCCAATGTGGTGCAAGAAGTACAGAAACCTACTTTAGTTTTAGCACACAATAAAACTTTAGCCGCGCAATTGTATTCGGAATTTAAGCAATTTTTTCCTAATAATTCGGTGCAATATTTTGTATCGTATTACGATTATTACCAACCCGAGGCCTTTATTCCGGTAACGGGAACCTATATTGAAAAAGACTTATCCATTAACGAAGAACTTGAAAAACTTCGTTTAAGTACCACTTCTGCCCTACTTTCTGGTCGGAGAGATATTATTGTTATTTCATCTGTTTCTTGCTTGTATGGAATTGGAAATCCTGTTGAATTTCAGAAAAATGTAATTACTTTAAAAAACGGACAAGCCATTTCTCGAACCAAATTATTGCATCAATTGGTGCAAAGTTTATATTCGCGTACCGAAATGGAATTTACACCTGGAACCTTTCGCATCAAAGGCGATACCGTTGAAGTATTTCCGAGTTATGGCGATGAACCGTTTCGAATTCACTTTTTTGGTGATGAAATTGAAGAAATTGAAGCGTTTGATGCCCGAACGTCGCAAGTAATAGAAAAATACGACTCACTAAGCATTTATCCTGCCAATATGTTTGTGACTTCTCCTGATATTTTACAAAAAGCCATTTGGGAAATCCAACAAGATATGGTAAAACAAGTGGACTATTTTAAAGAAATTGGCAAGCATTTAGAAGCCAAACGATTAGAAGAACGTACGAATTTCGATTTAGAAATGATTCGCGAATTGGGTTATTGTTCCGGGATTGAAAACTATTCGCGTTACCTTGATGGTCGGGAACCGGGTACGCGCCCTTTCTGTTTATTAGACTATTTTCCAGACGATTATTTAATGGTTATTGATGAAAGTCACGTCACCATATCGCAAGTACATGCCATGTATGGTGGCGATAGAAGCCGAAAAGAAAACTTGGTAGATTACGGATTTCGTTTGCCTGCCGCAATGGACAACCGTCCTT
>NZ_JBIPMS010000090.1:0-7068 GCF_044368995.1 Flavobacterium sp.
CGGAAAAAGCACCTTTATGTTCTATCGCATGTCAGAATATTATTGCTGATATCTTAAAAGCAAATGAATTACCAGAAGGAATTTCTTGTATCATTAATGGCGATTACAAAGTGGGCGAAATGATGACAACAGACGTTAGAATCCCGTTAATTTCTGCCACAGGTTCTACCAGAATGGGAAGAATTGTTGGTACTACTGTGGCACAACGTTTCGGAAAATCTTTATTGGAATTAGGCGGAAACAATGCTATTATTATTACACCAACTGCAGATTTAAAAGTAGTAGTTCCTGGAGCCGTTTTTGGAGCGGTGGGAACAGCTGGACAAAGATGTACTTCAACCAGACGATTAATTATTCACGAAAGTGTATACGATAAAGTAAGAGATGCTATTGTGGGAGCTTACGGACAATTAACCATTGGAAATCCATTAGATCAAAAAAATCATATAGGTCCTCTTATTGATACTGATGCGGTAAACACGTATTTAGCAGCAATTGAAAAAGCAAAAGCAGAAGGCGGAAAAGTATTAGTAAAAGGTGGCGTGTTATCAGGTGAAGGGTACGAATCTGGATGTTATGTAAAACCTGCTATTATTGAAGCAGAAAACCATTTTGAAATTGTACAACACGAAACGTTTGCTCCAATTTTATATCTAATGAAATACGAAGGCGAAGTGGAAAACGCAATCGAAAAACAAAATGGTGTAGCGCAAGGATTATCTTCAGCCATTATGACAAACAGTATGAAAGAAGCAGAGAAGTTTTTATCATTCGCTGGTTCCGACTGTGGAATTGCTAATGTAAACATCGGTACTTCTGGTGCAGAAATTGGTGGTGCTTTTGGTGGCGAAAAAGAAACGGGCGGTGGAAGAGAATCTGGTTCAGACGCTTGGAAAATATATATGAGAAGACAAACCAACACCGTTAATTATTCTGATCAATTGCCATTAGCGCAAGGCATTAAATTTGATTTATAAAATTGAAGTGATTAGTAAAAAGTAATTAATATTAATTACTTTTTAAGATATAGAAAAACCCTGCAAATAAAATGTTTGCAGGGTTTTTTGATAATTGACATATTGACCAATTTTCACATTGGCAAATTACTTTGTTTTCTTAACATACTGCGTTAAAATATAAATATGTTGGTTTTCTACTCTACCTTCAATTAAGTTGGCGTCGTCCCAAACCACTTTAATATTGTGCACTGCTGCGCCTCGTTTTGCAGTAAATGTTGCACCTTTTACATCTAAATCTTTAATTAACACCACCGAATCGCCATCTTTTAAAATAGCCCCGTTACTGTCTTTATGAACAATTTTATTTTCGTCTTCCTCTTCTCCTTCGCCTGTAGCTTTTGCCCATTCTAATGCTTCTTCGTCTAAATACATCATCTCTAAAGTATCGATATTTTTTAAACGCGATAACATGCGCCAAGATAAAATTTGAACTGGTAAATTTTCGTTCCACATACTGTCTGACAAACTTCTCCAATCATTTGGATTCATAGTATCTGGGTTTTCTACTTGATCTTTTAAATGTTTGGCCAACAAAACCGAATGTGCTAAACTTTCTTCTGTAAAAGGCGGTAAAGTATAGACCACTAAATCCAATTCGGCACCACTAATTTCACATTTTGACTCGCTTCTATCTTTTAATTTTCTTTCAATTACACTCATTATTTCTGTTTTTATGGCTGTTATTTTTTCTTAATTTTGTGTAAATATAGGTATTAATTTCTTCCAATTTCATTCGGGTATAGCTCAGGCAATCCATCACTTTGCCAAAATGCTTTAGAAACTATATCCATAATAGTTAACACTCCCGAAAAACCAGCTCCAGTATCTAAATTCCAAACGGAGTTTTTACAAAGCGGTGCCACTTTTTTTGTTTTAGAAATAGGGGTATGTCCAATAAATATTTCAGAATAAATGTTTAATCTTTTTGGATATAAAGGAGCATTTTTATCTATTTTTTCATCTAAACACAAAGCGAGTTCCCAAAGCGTTCTGTCCCAATAGAATAATTTAGGAAAAAATTCCTGAGAAACTCCATTCATATTTGTAAAACCAGCATGAACAAATAATCTGTTTTCTGTATCTAAATAGTAATTTTGTAACGATTTTAAAAATACTATATGCTTTTGTTTCAACGTTTCAGAAACATTTAAATAAGATTCAACAGTGGCTTTTCCTCCGTGTTTAAACCAGACTTTTTCGTTTATATTTTCATGTCTGTTTTCCAACCAATCCAAAAGCAATTCATCATGGTTACCTTTTATGAAAATACAATTTTGCTGTTCCGATAAGGCAATTAAAAAATCTAAAACTGCAGGCGATTCGCTCCAACCGTCCACGTAATCTCCCAAAAAAACTAAGATGTCATTGGGTTGAATTGCAGCTTTTTGTAATACTTGAATTAACGCTTTTAATCCGCCATGTATGTCGCCAATAACTAGTGTTCTGCTCATTTATTTCTTTTAGAATAGGTTCACGAATATACGAATAATAATTCGACTGTAAAACATGACATTTGTTAGGTTTTTGTTTTCGGAAATAGTTACCTTTGTATTTTAATTCAATCTAAATAAGTTTGTGAAAAATAGTAATGCTAGTTTATTAAAAAAGGGACAAATGGCTCAAATTTCGGACATTAATATCGATGAAATTCCATTGAAACTTATTGAAATGGGTTGTTTGCCTGGTAATACTATTCAATTAATTCAGGTGGCGCCAATGGGCGATCCTTTGTTTTTTAATATAAACGATGCTAAAGTGGCGATTAGAAAAAAAATAGCTCAAGAAATCTATATTCTACCCGAATCAATACAATAAAATGAATTCTAAAACCATAAAAGTTGCGTTAATTGGGAATCCAAATGTGGGTAAAACTTCTGTTTTTAATCAGTTAACAGGATTGAATCAGCAAGTGGGAAATTATCCTGGAATTACTGTGGATAAAAAGATAGGTATTTGTAAACTTAACCAAATTACAAGAGCCAAAATTTTAGATTTACCAGGAACGTATAGTTTAAACGCCAATTCTATTGATGAAAATGTAGTAATTGAATTGCTATTGAATAAAAAAGATGAAGATTTTCCAGATGTGGCTGTTGTGGTTACGGAAGTAGAAAATTTGAAACGAAATTTATTACTTTTTACACAAATAAAAGACTTAGAAATTCCAACGTTACTTATAATTAATATGAGTGACAGAATGCAACAAAAAGGAATTGAATTAAACATTCCGTTACTAGAAACTGAATTAAAAACCAAAATTGCATTAATAAGTTCGAGAAAAAATATTGGAATTGAGTATATAAAAGAATTGATTATAAATTACAAAAATCTTTCTACAGAAGCTTGTTTAAATGCCAGTTCTATTGATGAAGAATATTTTAATCGTCTTAAAAAAGCGTTTCCAAATCAGTTGCTTTATAAATTATGGTTGGTAATTACACAAGATGTAAACTTCTTAAATTTAGAGCGAAACACAATTGAAAATAATTTTACGCGATCGCACTCCGATTTAAAAAAATTACAACAAAAAGAAACCATAAAAAGGTATCAATTCATTAATGATACATTAAAAATTACCCAAAAAATTGACAAATCCAAAGCAACTGATTTTCAAAGTAAATTGGACAATATATTAACACACAAAGTTTTTGGGTATTTAATTTTCTTTGGCATTTTGTTACTTATTTTTCAATCTATTTTCGATTGGAGTAGCATTCCAATGGATTTTATTGATACCACATTTTCAAAGTTTAGTGCCTTAACAAAAGATAGTCTTCCTCCTGGGAAATTTACGGATTTACTTTCAGGCGGAATCATTCCTGGAATTGGAGGAATTATCATTTTTATTCCACAAATTGCCTTTTTATTTCTGTTTATTTCTGTTTTAGAAGAAAGTGGATATATGAGTCGTGTTGTGTTTTTGATGGATAAAATCATGCGAAAGTTCGGATTGTCAGGAAAAAGTATTGTACCCTTAATTTCTGGAACGGCGTGTGCTATTCCAGCCATAATGAGCGCCCGAAATATTGAAAACTGGAAAGAACGATTGATTACAATTTTAATTACGCCTTTTATTACTTGCTCTGCTCGATTACCCGTTTATGCTATCTTAATTTCATTAATCATTCCAGAAAAACGGTTTTTAGGTTTCAGTTTACAAGGATTAACCTTGATGGGCTTGTATTTATTGGCATTTGTGGTGGCTATTGGGTCGGCATATATATTAAATAAAGCATTGAAGTTAAAATGCAAATCGTATTTTATTGTCGAAATGCCTAGTTATAAAGTCCCGCTAGTTAAAAATGTAGCCCTAAATGTTCTAGAAAAAACAAAAGCATTTGTAACTGGTGCTGGAAAAATAATTTTAGCTTTATCTGTAATTCTATGGTTTTTAGGATCACACGGCCCTGGAGAAAATTTTAATAACGCGCAAGAAATAGTTGAAAAACAAGTGTTTTCTAGCCACAAAAAAATAAATTCATCCGTAATTGAAAATAATGTTTCTGCCTACAAATTAGAAAATTCCTATATTGGTATTATAGGAAAAACCATTGAGCCTGCGATAAAACCTTTAGGATACGATTGGAAAATTGGAATTGCAGTAGTAAGCTCATTTGCCGCTAGAGAAGTATTTGTTGGAACACTTGCTACCATATATAGTGTAGGAAATCAGAGTGAAGAAGAAGCTACTATTAAAATGAAAATGGCTGAAGACATTGATGCTAAGGGCAATAAGATATTTAATTTTGCAACCGGAATCTCATTACTTTTATTTTATGCATTTGCGATGCAATGTTTGAGCACGCTTGCTATAGTTAAAAAAGAAACCAACTCCTGGAAATGGCCTATTATTCAATTGGTGTTTATGACCGGGTTTGCTTATGCGGTGGCACTAATTGCGTATCAAAGTTTGAAATAGTTTTTTAAACACTAATTTAAAAATGAAATTTATGAATTTACAAGATATTTTAACCTACATCTGTCTGACTTTAGCTATTGGTTTTTTGATTAGAAAATTCTTTTGGAAGAAAAAAGCTAACAAAAAAGGTTGTGGTGACAATTGCGATTGCAAATAATTTAAGTATTTCTAAATAAATTATTATCCCAACGCCACATCTAAACTCATCATTACAATAAACCCTGCAATAAATCCTAAGGTGGCAATGTCTGTATTCTTATCTTGCTGTGTTTCGGGAATTACTTCTTCTACTACTACAAAAATCATGGCGCCGGCTGCAAAAGCTAAGGCATAAGGCAAAATTGGCGTAAAAAATGTTACAGCAAGCGCCCCTAACACACCCGCAATAGGTTCCACAATGGCAGACGATTGTCCGTACATAAAACTTTTTCTTCGACTCATTCCCATTCGTCGTAAAGGCATAGAAACGGCAATTCCTTCTGGAAAATTTTGAATACCTATACCAATCGCTAAAGTTACCGCACCTGCAATAGATGCTTCCGGAATGCCCGCTGCAACACCACCAAATAATACACCAACTGCCAACCCTTCAGGAATATTGTGAAGTGTAATGGCTAAGACCAATAAAGTAGTTCGTTGCCAAGGTGATTTTATACCTTCTGTTTCTTTAAAATTAATATGTAAATGTGGTAATGTTTTATCTAAAGCAAATAAAAACAAAGCACCCATTAAAAAACCACTTGCTGCGGGAATCACCTTCGTAAAACCTTCGCCAGCACTCATTTCAATAGCTGGCGCCAACAAACTCCAATAACTTGCCGCAACCATAACCCCTCCAGTAAAACCCAACATACCATCTAAAACGGCACGATTCATAGTTTTAAAAAAGAAAACTAAAGAAGCACCAGCGGCAGTAACTAACCAAGTAAACATGGTAGCATAAAAGGCAGCTAATATGGGGTCAATTCCCTCTAAATATTTTATTAAATCTTGATACATGTTATTTATTTTACATATAAATTATTCGCAATTTTATCAGAAATAACTAAAACAGCGTTGTTAACTTCAATTTTAAAGGTTCTATCAAAAAATTCTATATCTATAATTTTTATTTTGGTTCCTAACGAAATGTGTTGTTTATTCAAATATTGTAAAAAGTCTACAGAACTATCTTTTACACCCACACAAGTAATTGTTTTTCCAGCTTCAATTTCAGATAATAATTGCTTGTTAATATTCGGAAGTTCACCTTTTGCATTCGGAATGGGATCGCCATGCGGATCAAAACTTGGAAAATTTAAAAAATGATCCAATTGATTGATTAATTTTTCGGACTTAATGTGTTCTAATTCTTCCGCTACTTCATGCACTTCATCCCAAGCAAAACCTAATTTTTCAACTAAAAAAACTTCCCACAATCGATGTTTTCTTATTATTATTTTCGCATTCAATTTCCCTTTATCCGTCAAGGAAACACCTTGATATTTTTGATAATTTATCCAATCTTTTTCAGATAATTTTTTTAGCATATCTGTTACAGACGAAGCTTTGGTTTCTATCATTGCAGCAATGGCATTTGTATTCACGCCTTTTGGTGAAAGATGTGACAAATGATAAATAACTTTCAAATAGTTTTCTTCAGAAATGGTCATAACATATAATAATCTAACAAAGATATTATTTTTATTTAAATATAAATTTATTTTTAGACTAATCTAAAAATATTTTAAAATATAAATTTATTATCTTTATAAAAAAAATAAATGAATCACTATCATTACATATTTACTGGAAACGGTTTATCGGCTTTATTAACCCTTTTTGAAATGATTCAATCTGGCCGATTTTCTGACAAAAAAATTCTTTTGATAGATTCCGATGTGAAAAACAAAAACGACAGAACGTGGTGTTTTTGGGATTCCGAAAATTTATTTGATGAAATTAGTACTAAAAATTGGCAACGTGCATGGTTTAAAAACGAAAACTTCACCAATCAATTAGAGTTGTTTCCGTACTCCTATAAAATGATAAGAAGTGCAGATTTTTATAAATTAATTTTTGACAAAATAAACCAACAATCCAACATAGAAATTTTTCAAGATGAGGTGGTTGATTTTGCAGAATTAGGCA
>NZ_JBIPMS010000091.1:0-7052 GCF_044368995.1 Flavobacterium sp.
TCAAAGAATCAACTGCCGCTAAAACAGCAATAATAGAAAAAATCCCAACAGTTACTCCAAGTAGAGAAAGAAATGTTCGTAATTTATTACTTCTCAAAGCATTAAAAGCAAAAGCAAAACTTTCTTTAAGTAAACGTATATATAGTATCATAAAAATTAATATCTTCAATATTTGTAGTCAAAAGCCACTATTTGTTACAATTTTTACTGGAAAATTATTTGAAAATGTTACTCATTTACAGAATGGATTTATTGGATTATCTTATTCAAATTGTTACTTTTGCAGTTCAAAACAAACAACAACATAATGACTCACACAAAACAAATTAAATCAGCATTAATTTCTGTATTTGATAAAACGGGTTTAGAACCTATCATCAAAGCCCTTCACCAAAATAATGTAACTATTTATTCTACAGGTGGAACTGAAGATTTTATTAAAAGTTTGCAAGTTCCTGTTGTGGCTGTAGAAGATGTAACTTCTTATCCTTCTATTTTAGGCGGAAGAGTAAAAACATTGCATCCGAAGATATTTGGTGGTATTTTAAACCGTCAGGATCATGAAGGCGATGTGGCACAAATGACAGAATTTAATATTCCGCAAATTGATTTGGTAATTGTGGATTTATATCCGTTTGAAAAAACAGTAGCTTCTGGGGCCAGTGAAGGAGATAGTATTGAAAAAATTGATATTGGTGGGATTTCATTAATTCGCGCAGCAGCTAAAAATTTTAAAGATACCGTAATTGTAGCATCAGTGGATGAATATGCTACTTTTTTAAATTTTTATACTGAAAATCAAGGTGCTACTTCTATTGAACAAAGAAAATTATTAGCTACAAAAGCCTTTCATACCTCATCAAATTATGACACTGCTATTTTTAATTATTTCAATACTGAAGACATATATTTAAAAATTAGCGAGGAAAAAGGACAAATATTGCGTTATGGTGAAAACCCACATCAAAAAGGATTTTTCTTTGGTGATTTTGATAAAATGTTTACAAAATTACACGGAAAAGAACTATCATACAATAATTTGTTGGATGTTGATGCCTCGGTTAATTTAATTAATGAATTTAAACATAACGACCCTACTTTTGCGATTTTAAAACACAATAACGCTTGTGGTATAGCTACAAGAGCTACTATGAAAGAAGCTTATTTAGATGCTTTAGCTGGCGATCCTACTTCCGCATTTGGTGGCGTACTGATTGCAAATGGAAACATTGATTTGGCTACCGCAGAAGAAATAAATAAATTGTTTTGCGAAGTGGTTATTGCCCCTTCCTACGAACAAGAAGCTATTGAAATTTTAGAAGAAAAAAAGAACCGAATCATATTAGTAATTAACGATGTTGCTTTACCTGCTAAAAATATTCGAACTTGTTTAAATGGCGTTTTAGTTCAAGATAAAGATAACATTACCGATTCCGTAGAAATATTGAAAACGGCCACGAAAACTGCACCAACAGCAGAAGAAATTGAAGATTTATTATTCGCTTCAAAAATATGTAAACATACCAAATCAAATACCATTGTTTTTGCAAAAAATCGCCAATTATGCGCTTCTGGAACTGGACAAACCTCGAGAGTAGACGCCTTAAATCAAGCGATTGAAAAAGCCAAAACGTTTGATTTCGATTTAACTGGAGCAGTTATGGCAAGTGATGCTTTTTTTCCATTTCCAGACTGTGTAGAAATTGCAAATAAAGCAGGAATTACAGCTATTATTCAGCCAGGAGGTTCTATAAAGGACGAATTAAGTATTTCCTATTGTAACGCTAATAATGTGGCGATGGTGATGACTGGTGTGCGCCATTTTAAACACTAAAAAACGCTAAAAAAAAAAGCTATTTTAAAACGCATTAAAAAATATTTTTTTAATGCGTTTTTATTTTAAATAATTCCAATTTTATTTTATACTTTTGTTAGTTGAATAGATTTACACAAAATACTAAACCCTTCTAATAAATATGGGATTTTTTGACTTTATGACTGAGGACATTGCAATTGACCTTGGTACCGCAAATACACTAATAATTCACAACGATAAAGTTGTTATAGACTGTCCTTCAATTGTTGCGAGAGATCGAATAACTGGGAAAATAATTGCTGTTGGAAAAGAAGCCAACATGATGCAAGGAAAAACCCACGAAAATATAAAAACAATTCGTCCACTAAAAGATGGCGTAATTGCCGATTTTGATGCGTCTGAAAAAATGCTTCAAATGTTAATTAAAAGCATTCCTGCATTAAAGAAAAAACTTTTTACTCCTGCACTTCGTTTGGTAATTTGTATTCCTTCTGGAATTACAGAAGTGGAAATGCGAGCTGTAAAAGAATCTGCAGAACGTGTTAACGGAAAAGAAGTGTATTTAATTCACGAACCAATGGCTGCGGCAATTGGTATTGGAATTGACATTATGCAACCGAAAGGAAACATGATTGTAGATATAGGTGGTGGAACTACAGAAATTGCCGTGATTGCTTTAGCAGGTATTGTTTGTGATAAATCTGTAAAAATTGCTGGTGACGTATTTACCAACGATATCATTTATTACATGAGAACACAACACAATTTATTTGTGGGAGAAACTACTGCAGAAAAAATTAAAATACAAATTGGTGCCGCAATCGAAGACTTAGAAAGTCCTCCTGAAGACATGTCGGTTCAAGGGCGTGATTTATTAACAGGAAAACCAAAACAAGTGGACGTTTCTTACAGAGAAATTGCCAAAGCATTAGATAAATCTATTCAAAGAATTGAAGACGCTATTATGGAAACGTTGTCTCAAACACCTCCAGAATTAGCAGCAGATATTTACAATACTGGTATTTATTTAGCTGGTGGTGGATCAATGCTTAGAGGTTTAGACAAACGGATTTCATTAAAAACGGATTTACCAGTGTACATCGCCGAAGACCCATTAAGAGCGGTTGTAAGAGGAACTGGAATGACGCTCAAAAACTTAGCGAAGTACAAAAATATTTTAATTAAATAAGCACGTAATACATGCAGCAAATAATAATTTTTCTTATTAAAAACAGCTATAAATTGCTGTTTTTGCTGCTTTTGGGTATTTCATTAACGCTTACAATTAAATCACATTCTTACCATAGAAGCCAGTATATTAATTCTTCAAATGCTTTTTCAGGTTATACGTATAGCCAAATAAACAGTGTAAAAGAATACTTTGGACTGCAACAAAAAAACGAAGATTTAGCCAGAGAAAATGCCCGATTAAAAGAAATTTTATTCAATAAAAAAGATACCCTTTTAGAAAGCAAAATTGTAGTTCCAAATATTTTATCGGATTTTGTAGTAAGACAAGCAAAAGTGATAAAGAATTCTTATACCAAACAAGAAAACTTTCTAACATTAAGCAAAGGGTTTTTCGAAGGTCTGAAAACCGATATGGCAGTTATTAGCGATAAAGGTGTAGTAGGAATTATAGAAAAAACTTCTAAAAATTACGCTACAGTTATTAGTATTCTGCACACGAAAAATCCCTTAAACGGAAAAATTAAAAATTCGGATCATTTTGGCTCAATTACTTGGGATGGTAAAAATGCCGGATATGTGCAACTTATTGATGTACCAAAATTAGCGACATTAAAAAAAGGTGATACTATTGTTACTGGAGCGCAATCTGCCATATTTCCTGAAAATATTCCAATTGGAAAAATTGAGCAAATATTTGCAGAAAAAACCAGTAACAAATTCGTAATCAATGTAAGACTTTTCAACGACATGACGTCACTTGGCTATGTATATGTTATTGAAAATAAGAAGAAAAAAGAGAAAGAAACATTAGAAGCAGAAACAGAAAAAGATCCATCAAAGCAATAATGAATAGTAACTTCATTTTAAATTTAATTCGTTTTATTGTTTTACTAACAATACAAATTGTTGTGCTTGAACAGGTGAAATTAGCAGGTTGGATCAATCCTTATTTATACATACTTTTTATTATTTTATATCCAATTAACTCAAATAAATCTGGTTTTATTGCCGCAAGTTTTTGTTTGGGTTTAACTATGGATTTGTTTTGTGACAGTGGTGGTGTTCATGCAACCGCCTCATTACTTTTAGCATACTTTAGACCTTTTTTCTTAAAATTTGCATTTGGATTGAGTTATGAATACCAGACCATCAGAATTGCTGATAAATTATCTGTAGATCGATTTACTTTTATCATATCTGCAATAGTATTTCATCATTTTATACTTTTTTGTTTAGAATTATATCGATTGGATTTGTTTTTTGAAATTATCTCGCGTACAATTTTAAGCACCATTTTCACATTTGCAATATGCATTATTAGTATTTACTTGATTAAACCTAATAAACGATGAGAAAGACTTTGTTACCAACCCTTATCATTATATCAGCTATCCTGTTATTGGTTCGTCTTTTTTATTTACAAATTATTGATGATACTTTAAAAATAAAATCGGAAAATAATGCCATAAAAATAAAATTCGATTTCCCTGAAAGAGGTTATATTTATGACCGAAACGGAAAACTGTTAGTAGCCAATCAGCCATCTTATGATATTATGGTTGTTCCAAAAGAAGTAAAAGATATTGATACACTTGAATTTTGTAAAATACTTCAAATTACAAAAGATGAATTTTTAGAAAAAATTGGTAAAGCCAAAATTTATAGTCCAAGATTACCCTCCCTTTTTCTTTCACAATTAAATAAAATGGAATTTGCTGGTTTTCAAGAAAAAATAAGAAAATACAATGGTTTTTATATTCAAAAACGATCTTTAAGAGAGTATCAAACAAAACATGGTGCTAATATTTTCGGATTTATTACTCAAGTAAATGATGCTATTATAAAAGACAATCCTTATTATAAAAGCGGCGATTTAATTGGCAGACAAGGTGTTGAAGAAGCTTACGAAGAAATGTTACGTGGTGTAAAAGGTGTGAAATATATTCTAAAAGACAAACACAATAGAGAAATTGGTTCTTATAAAGAAGGGAAATTTGATACCATTGCAAAACAAGGTAGCGATGTAATTTTAGCTATTGATGGAGAATTACAAAAATACGGCGAAGAATTAATGGTAAACAAACGTGGCGGAATTGTAGCTATTGAGCCTAGTACTGGTGAAATTTTAGCCTTAATAACCGCGCCTTCTTATGATCCAGCTTTATTAGTTGGCAGACAACGTTCAAAAAATTATACAAAATTATATAATGATTCCATTGCTAAACCTTTATTCGACAGGGGCTTATTAGGAGAATTTCCTCCAGGCTCTCCATTTAAAATTCTTACAGGTTTAGTAGGTTTGCAAGAAGGGGTAATTGATACCCAAACGTCATTTACGTGTAATCATGGATTTTCATATGGTCGTGGGGCGTTTATGCGTTGTCACTGTCCGGGCGGCGTGATACAATTAAATTTTGGAATTTATAAATCTTGCAATACCTATTTTGCAAACGTTTATAAACGCACAATTGAGAAATACAAAAGACCAAAAGACGGCGTTGACGCATGGGCTAATCACCTAAAAAGTTTTGGTTTAGGAAAATTTATGGGATACGATTTACCTCCTGGAAGAAAAGGACATATTCCTACCTCAAAATTTTATGAGCATTTTTATCCAAATGGTGGTTGGCGTTCTACTACTATTATTTCAAATTCAATTGGTCAAGGTGAAGTTTCTATGACGCCAATACAATTGGCAAATATGATGGCAACTATTGCTAATAGAGGATATTATTACACCCCTCACATTATCAAAACTATAAAAGGGAAAAAAATAGATTCAAAATACACCACCAAACATGTTACAACTATTAACAGAAGGCATTTTGACGCAATAGTAAATGGTTTGTTTGATGTTTACAACAGAGGGACGGCTTTTGGATTGGGCATTGAAGGTATGGAAATTTGTGGAAAAACAGGAACTGCTGAAAATTTTGCTAAAATAAATGGAAAGCGAGTACAATTAGAAGATCATTCTGAATTTGTAGCTTTTGCACCTAGAATACGGCCTAAAATTGCTATTGCAGTGATTGTTGAAAATGGGCATTTTGGAAATACTTGGGCAGGACCTATAGCTACACTGATGATTGAAAAATATTTAAATAAAAAAATTACTCGTACAGACTTAGAAAAAAGAATGTTAGAAGGAAACTTAAATTGGCAATATCGAAAACTTTATCCAAGTAAAGATTCTATTTACAAGCCAAAATTAGATAAAACAGATTCGATTCGAATGAAATTAAAATCTAAAAAAGAAGCAGAAACAGAAAAGAAAAAAGAAACAGAAAAGAAAAAAGTGACGGTAAACAAAAAATAATTATATTTTTAAACATCCAAAATATTTCCAAAGCAAAACGGAAAATAAACACAAATGAAAAACCAAGATATTAGTAATTCCATCGATTGGATAACCGTTTTATTATACTTCATCCTTGTAGTATTTGGATGGATGACTATATATTCTGTTACCGTTCCTGCTAATCAAGAATATACTTTTGATTTTAGTTTAAATTATGGAAGGCAAATGATTTTCATGCTTATTTCTGTACCAATAATATTTTCTATTCTATTTATAGATTCAAAAATTTTTGAACGATTTTCTTCAGTATTTTATGGAATTGGAATTGCCTTACTTTTGGGGTTATTTGTATTTGGAGTGAGCAAAAAAGGGCAAACCAACTGGTACCAATTTGGAAGTTTTGGGTTTCAACCTTCAGAATTTGTTAAAACTGCTGTAGCTTTGCTTTTATCAAAATATTTGAGTGATGCGCAAGTAAATTTAGCTAAAAAGAATTTTCAATATATAGCGTTTGCAATTATTGGACTTCCTGTTTTGTTAATTTTATTACAACCAGATACAGGAAGTGCCATGATTTTTTTATCCTTAATATTTGTCTTATTCAGAGAAGGATTACCTGTTTGGTATTTGTGGACTGGAGCCATTTCAATTGCCACTTTCCTTTTAGCGCTAATAATAAAACCCATTTACTTAATTTCATTTATTGGAATATTTATGGTGATTCATTTTATATTTAATCGACTGATT
>NZ_JBIPMS010000092.1:0-7035 GCF_044368995.1 Flavobacterium sp.
AATTGATGCAATGGCACACACTTATGTGGATACAGATTATTCAAAAGCGTATTTGCGACATTTATTTATTGCAAACGAATTTTTAGGGAAACAAATTGCAACCATTCATAATTTAGGATTTTATATGTGGTTGGTTCGTGAAGCTAGAAGACAAATTTTAGCTGGAACATTTAGAGAATGGAAGGAAAGTATGGTTAAAAAAGTAACCACAAGATTATAAGTAATATTAGAATTCTAATTGTCTATAAAGTATAAAATAGAATGAAAAAAATAGATTGGTACATATTTAAAAGATACTTAATCACATTTACAGCTATGTTGTTTATGTTTATTCCTATTGGAATTATTATTGATGTATCTGAAAAAGTCAATCGGATGATTGAAAATAAAGTAGCTTTTAAAGAAGTTTTAATCTATTATTATGGATTTACGATCTATTTTGCCAATCTATTATTTCCCATCTTTCTGTTTTTATCTATTATTTGGTTTACCTCAAAATTAGCCAATAATAGTGAAATTATTGCTATTTTAAGTTCTGGAATTTCATTCACGCGTTTCTTAAGACCTTATATAGTTGGTGCAACTTTAGTATCATTAGTTACTTTATTAATGGGTTTCTTTATTTTGCCAGATGCTAGTGAAAAATACTGGGATTTTAGGTACACCTATCTTAAAAAAAATAGTGAACAAAGACAAACTTCAGACATTTTTCGTCAGGTTAAACCAAATGAATACATGTATGTTAGTAGTTATAACGGCTTGTCTAAAACAGGATTTGATTTTATTTACGAAAAATTTGAGGGCAATAAATTAGAATATAAATTATATGCAAATCGTGTAAAGTATAATGAAAAAACAAAAGATTATACTTTATTTAATTATGTAAAAAGAACTATCGGAAAAGAGAATGACAGCATCGAAAGACAAGAAAAATATATTAGAAAATTTGATTTTGAACCCGATGATTTAACGCCAGTAATATACGTAGCTGAAACTATGAATATATTTAATTTAGTTCATTTTATTGATAAAGAACGATCTAAAGGAAGTTCCAATTTAGATGTATATTTAGTAGTCTTATATAGAAAATTTAGTATACCTGTTTCAGCATTTATATTAACCATAATAGCTGTTTCTGTTTCAGCTATGAAAAGAAGAGGTGGTATGGGCATAAATTTAGCTATTGGTATTTTGGTAGCTTTTTCATTCGTTTTTTTCGATAAAATTTTTGGAACTTTAGCTGAAAGTTCAAGTATTCCTCCATTTTTAGCGGTATGGTTTCCCAACTTTATTTTCGGAATTTTAGCGGTTTATTTATTAAGAAATGCCAGACGTTAAATTCAAACATAATTTACACCTTCATTTAATAGTATTTATTTGGGGTTTTACAGCTATTTTAGGAAAACTAATTTCTTTGGATGCTTTGCCTTTAGTTTGGTGGCGGATGTCTTTAGCGGTTGTTTTAATTTTTGGATATATTTATTACCGAAAAACGAGTTTTCAATTAGCTAGAAAAGACATTTTTTTGCTAATAGTTTCAGGATTAGTAATTGCCTTGCATTGGATTACTTTTTTTAAGGCTATAAAAGTTTCTAATATATCTATTACGCTAGCTTGTCTGTCTACGGGTGCCTTTTTTACTTCTATTCTAGAGCCCATTTTTTACAAACAAAAAATGGTTTGGTACGAAATCGTATTTGGACTAATCGTTTTAATAGGTTTATATTTTGTAATTGAATCAACAGAACCAAATTTTATTCAAAAAAGCTTTAATAGCAATATGTCCGGAACCATGCAAGGTGTATTGTTAGCCTTAACTTCTGCCTTTTTATCTGCAAGTTTTTCTATAATAAATGGCAAATTTGCTCAAAGAATTGATGCCACAATTGTTTCTTTTTACGAATTATTTGGTGGTGTATTATTTTTAAGCGTGTTCTTACTGTTTTCAAAACAATTTTCAGCAGCATTTTTCAATATTACACTTTACGATTTTATGTGGTTAGGTATTTTAGCTTCTGTTTGCACAGCTTATGCTTTTATTGCATCTGTAAATGTTATGAAGTATATTTCACCTTATACTGTAATGCTTACTATAAATTTAGAACCCGTTTACGGGATTGCATTAGCCGTTTTAATTTTCGAAAAAAACGAACAAATGAGTTTTTCATTTTATATAGGCGCTACAATTATACTAATAACTGTGATTTTGAATGGATTAATCAGAAATAGAAAAAAAAGTAGTTAGATATCGGTTTAAAAATTATTCAAATAATTTTTAAATAGTATCTTTGTATTTATAAACAAATTAACAAAAATTAACTTTTATGGAATATTTAGATTTTGAATTGCCAATAAAAGAGCTTGAAGATCAATTGGAAAAATGCGTTGTTTTAGGTCAAGAATCTGATGTTGATGTTTCAGCAACTTGCAAACAATTGGAAGATAAATTAGAACAAACCAAAAAAGATATATACAAAAATCTTACCGCTTGGCAACGGGTTCAAATGTCTCGTCATCCTAACAGACCTTATACTTTAGAATATATTACTAACTTAACTGATGGCACTTTTTTAGAATTATTTGGTGACAGAAATTTTAAAGATGATAAAGCCATGGTGGGCGGCTTAGGAAGAATTAACGGGCAATCGTATATGATAATTGGCCAACAGAAAGGTATCAATACTAAAATGCGTCAATTACGAAATTTTGGTATGGCCAACCCTGAAGGTTACCGCAAAGCTTTACGATTAATGAAAATGGCAGAAAAATTTAATATTCCTGTTGTAACATTGATTGATACTCCTGGTGCGTATCCTGGCTTAGAAGCCGAAGAACGTGGACAAGGTGAAGCAATTGCACGTAATATTTTTGAAATGGCTCGATTAAAAACACCAATTATCTCAGTTATTATTGGCGAGGGAGCTTCAGGTGGTGCATTAGGAATTGGAGTAGGTGACAGAGTTTTTATGTTAGAAAACACTTGGTATTCTGTAATTTCACCAGAATCTTGTTCGTCTATTTTATGGAGAAGTTGGGAATTTAAAGAACAAGCAGCTGAAGCTTTAAAGCTTACAGCTATTGACATGAAAAAGCAAAAATTAATAGACGATATAATACCTGAACCTCTTGGTGGGGTGCATCGCGATAAAGAAATGATGTTTAAAACAGTTGAAAAATACATTACTAAATCTTACCTTGAATTAAAAGACTTATCAACAAAAGATTTAGTAGCACAAAGAATGGAAAAATACAGTAAAATGGGCGAATTTTCCGATAAATAAGAAAATATTCATTATTTATCCGTCTTATCTTTTTTTATTGATAAGACGGATTTTTTTTGACATATTAACAATATAAAATAGTTATTAACAGTTTCTGTTTAACAAGTTAAATTCAATAATACCGCATTTTTTTTTACTTTCGCTTTATGGAAAAAGCATTTACAATAAACCCTGTTAAAGTAGATAAATCAACTACTATTTCTTTAGAAAAAGGAAAACTTCCACCACAAGCTGTAGATATTGAAGAAGCAGTGTTAGGTGCCATGTTAATTGACGTAAAAGCGCCAGGAGAAGTTATAGATATATTAAATCCAGATGTGTTTTATAAAGAATCACACAAATATATTTTTGAAGCTATTAATCAATTGTTTCATAGTACACCACCTCAACCTATTGATTTATTAACGGTTTCAGCACAATTAAAAAGAAACGGAAATTTAGAACTGGCAGGTAGCGATTTTTATCTTATTCAACTTACTCAAAAAATTGCTTCTTCGGCACATATAGTTTTTCACGCCCGAATTATTCTTCAAAAATTTATTCAGAGAAGTTTAATTTCAATCTCAAGTAAATTAATTGAAGATTGTTATGATGAAGGAATGGACGTGTTTGATTTATTAGACACAGCTGAAACCAATTTATACGAAATTACACAAGGCAACCTTAAAAAAGGATATGAAACTGCCCAAAGTCTTGTAAATCAAGCCAAACAACGTATCGAAGAAATTTCAAATAAAGAAGGTTTATCTGGAATCCCATCAGGATTTAGAAAATTAGACGATTTAACGTCAGGTTGGCAACCTTCAGATTTAATTATTATTGCTGCTCGTCCGGGTATGGGAAAAACAGCATTTGTATTATCAATGGCCAGAAATATTGCCGTATCAGGAAACGAACCGGTTGCACTTTTTTCATTAGAGATGTCATCAGTACAATTAATTACTCGTTTGATTTCAAGTGAAACAGGATTAACTTCAGAAAAACTTCGAAAAGGAGATTTAGAACCACACGAATGGGAACAATTAAACGTTAAAGTTAAAGATTTAGAAAAAGCACCTCTATATATTGATGACACACCGTCATTATCTATTTTTGATTTACGTGCAAAAGCCCGTCGTTTAGTTTCTCAGCATGGTATCAAATTAATTGTTGTCGACTATTTACAATTAATGTCTGCAGGAAATACTGGAAAAGGTGGCGGAAATAGAGAACAAGAAATATCTATGATTTCAAGAAGTTTAAAAGCTTTGGCTAAAGAATTAAGCGTTCCTGTAATTGCACTTTCTCAATTATCTCGTGCCGTAGAAACCCGTGGTTCAAGTAAAAGACCACTACTTTCCGATTTACGTGAATCGGGTGCTATTGAGCAAGATGCTGATATTGTATCGTTTATTTACCGTCCAGAATATTATAAAATTGACAATTGGGATGATGATGAAGCAGCTCCAACCACTAATCAAGCAGAATTTATTGTTGCAAAACACAGAAATGGTAGTTTGGATAATATCAGATTAAAATTCTTAGGACAATTTGGTAAATTTGATAATTTAGATGAATTTGGAATGACTTATAACGATTCATTACCTTCAAAAATGAATTTAGATGCCCAAAATCCGTTTGCAACGCCAAATTTACCTTCTCCAAATGATGCTTTTGGAAGTAGTATGAATAATGATTTTAATGAGGAAAGTGACATTTTGTTTTAATCATTTATTTCATACTTAAATCTGTTTAATTACTATTCATAAAGTTTATATTTACTTAAATATCTTTAGATGAACTATTTAAAACAACTTGTTTTTTTCTTGATTGTAATTTGCAATACAAATTTAAATGCATCTTCAATTTTGTTACCAATGGATAGTGATGGCCAACAAAATCATTTAAAAGCATACGGAATTACCTATTGGGCTTTGGCTAAAAATTATAAGGTAAATTGGTTATTAAATTATCGTGGCGGGTCCTTTTTGTTGCCTGACGGAGACGATATAAGAAAAGAATGTCAGATTAGAGGCGTAACTTTTGAAGTGTTAACAGATGGTGCAACGGCTTCTATGTTGGAAGAAATAAGTAGCCCTTCTCAGAATATGGAAACGGTAGTTTTAGAAAAAGCACCAAAAATTGCGGTCTATACTCCAAAAGGAAAACAACCTTGGGATGATGCCGTTACTATGGTTTTAACTTATGCCGAAATTCCTTATACAGAAATTTACGACACAGAAGTATTGTCAGATCAACTTGTTATGTACGAATGGTTGCATTTGCATCATGAAGATTTTACTGGCCAATATGGTAAATTTTTCAGTAATTATAGAAATGCACCTTGGTATATACAACAAAAAGCAGATGCTGAAGCTTTGGCCAAAAAATTAGGTTATAATAAAGTATCAGAAGAAAAATTAGCCGTAGCTACTAAAATTAGAGATTACGTAATTGGTGGTGGATTTATGTTTGCCATGTGTTCTGCAACAGATAGTTTTGATATTGCTTTGGCGGCACAAAACACAGACATATGTGAGCCCATGTTTGATGGTGATGCTAGTGAACCTAATTTTCAATCTAAATTAGAGTATTCCAACACATTTGCTTTCAAAGATTTTATTTTGGAAAAACAACCTATGAAATATGAGTTTTCTGATATTGATACCACAGAAGAACATGGAAAAGGCAGTTTTTCAATGGAAGTAGATTATTTTACATTAATGGATTTTTCAGCTAAATGGGACCCAATTCCTACGATGTTATGCCAAAATCATACTCAAATAGTAAAAGGTTTTATGGGACAAACTACTGCTTTTGTTTCGGAAAAAATTAAATCGAATGTCTTGTTGTTAGGTGAATGTAAAATTAATGGTGAGGCCAGATACATTCATGGAACAAAAGGAAAAGGAATGTTTACCTATTATGGCGGGCACGATCCGGAAGACTATCAGCATAGAGTAGGTGATGCGCCAACTGTTTTAGATTTGCATCCAAATTCACCAGGTTATCGATTAATTTTAAATAATGTCCTTTTTCCAGCTGCACGAAAAAAGAAACTAAAAACATAAAAAAAATACCCTAAACTCAATTTGAATTTGGGGTATTTTTTTAGGTTAAAAGATAAATTACATCCCTCCCAATTCTTGTTGTAATTCTTCTTGCGTTACTTTTTTGTAACCTTCTGGTACAGTAAAACATGATGCAGTTGGAGCTTTATCTACTACAGTAGCCACTAAAAGCACTTTGCCTTTTTCACTATTTACTTCAACTTCTAAAGGAAATCCTGTAAGTTTTAATTTATCAGCAGGTAAAGATTGTACTGCAATAGCTTCGGTAATATAGAAGGTATTAACCATTCCGCTTTTCATCGTTACTGAAGCTTTGTAGCACTTATAACCTAAAATTTCTTTAGTTGCTTTTTTGTCATAACTAACCGATTCTGCATCTTTTAACGACGCTACATCTGTGTTTCCAAAACCTTCAGATTCACCTGTAACTTCATATTTTTTACCCATCATATCCATTAACATTCTGGTATCTTTAGTGTTGTTTTTGTCAACAGAAATTGTTTTTACAGAAATCATGCCGCCCATCATATCCATTTGAGTAGCAGAAGATTTTTCATCAAAAGAAATTTTAATGGTGTTTGTTCCCATTGCTGCCATTTCTTCATTGTCTGGCATGGTCATTTCATAGGTTACCGCACCTGTTTTTGTTTGTGCATAAAATTGTGTGGAAACAATTGCTAAAGCTACGAATGCTAATTTTTTTA
>NZ_JBIPMS010000093.1:0-7011 GCF_044368995.1 Flavobacterium sp.
GTTTGGAACATTCCAGAAATAAGACGGCTAAATTATTTTCCACAGAAAGCATTTAATTTTTTAAATGATACAGACAAAAAATTCGTGATAGATGAAGCTAAAAAAATCAATTTAGACTTTACTCAAATTTCATCGGACAACTACTTAAAGTTTTTAGTTACCGAAGTTAAACCATTTATAGATGCCAACTTTTCAGTTTTTACCAATAAAGAAAACACAGCAATTATGGGTTCTAGCATGGGCGGATTAATTTCAATGTATGCCCTTTGCGAATATCCAACTATTTTCGGAAAAGCGGCTTGTTTATCTACCCATTGGATTGGTTTAAAAAACGCGGAAAACAATCCTATTCCAAATGCTTTTTTCAAGTATTTAAAGGCCAAATTACCCAATCCAAAAACACATAAAATTTATTTTGATTTCGGAACAAAAACCTTAGATGCGGAATATGTAAGGTATGAAAAAGACGTCAATGACATATTAAAATCTAAAGGATTTGACACTTCCAATTCAAAAAATTTAAAATTTGAAAACGCCGATCATACAGAAAAATCTTGGAACAAACGTTTAGAAATACCTTTACAATTTTTATTTAATTAGATATGAAAAAATTAGTAGTATTGGCAGTATTTGCCTTAAGTTTTATAAATAGTTACGCGCAAAATGCCACTAATTTAACAAGCGAAAAATTAGAAAATGCCGTTATTTATGAAGTGAATATTCGTCAATATTCGCCTGAAGGCTCATTTAACGCTTTTACAAAAGACATTCCTAATTTAAAACAATTAGGTGTAAAAGTTATTTGGGTGATGCCTATTTTTCCCATTTCGCAAACCAAAAGAAAAGCAACTGGGGGCGATGATAGTAAATTTGCTTCAGAAATGCCAGCAGCGGAACAACATAAATATTTAGGAAGTTATTATGCAGTTTCTGATTTTAAAAAAGTAAATCCAGAATTTGGAACGCTAGAAGATTTTAGAAAATTAGTAAAAACTTCGCACCAAAATGGCATATATGTTATTTTAGATTGGGTGCCCAATCACACAGGTTGGGATCATGTTTGGATTAAAGAACATCCAGAATATTACACTCAAAATGAAAAAGGAGAAATTATAGATCCAATTAATCCTGAAACAGGAAAAACTTGGGGTTGGACAGACGTTGCCGATTTAAATTACGACAATCAAAACCTTCGTGCAGCAATGACTGCCGATATGAAATATTGGCTTCAAAAAGAAGGTATTGATGGCTTTAGATGCGATGTAGCCGGAAATGTTCCTGCTGATTTTTGGCAAAAAACCATTCCAGAATTACGTGCTGTAAAAACCATCTTTATGTTAGCAGAAGCCTGGGAACCTGAATTATTGAAAGACAATTTGTTTGACATGGCATATGGATGGGAAGCTCACCATACAATAAATAGAATTGCTCAAGGCAAAAACACAGTTGAAAATTGGGATAAATTAATTATTGACGATACAAAAAAATATGCTTCGGATGATATTTTAATGAATTTCGTAGACAACCACGATGAAAATTCTTGGAACGGAACCATTAAATCTCGATTAGGTGCTGCAGAAGAAGCCATGACAGCTTTAACATATGTTATGCCTGGGATGCCTTTAGTATATAGTGGTAATGAATATGGATTGAAACACAGTTTGAAGTTTTTCGAGAAAGATTCAATTCCAAAAACCAAAGGAAAAGACTGGGAATTAAGAGCCAAATTAGGACAATTAAAAAACGAAAATATTGCATTAAATGGCGGCAAAAACCCAGCGTCATATAAGCGAATTTCTACAAATGACGACACTAAAATTTTAGCGTTTGAACGTGAAAAAGACGGTAAAAAAATTATTTACATTGCCAATTTATCGAATCAAACTATTGAAACAAAAATTCAATTAAAAGGCGATTTTACAGATTATATGTCGGGTAATAAAATTCTATTTAGAACAGATGCACCTATTGGCCTAAAAGCTTGGCAATATTTAATTTTAACCAATTAAAATATTCCCATAAGTGCATATTACTTAATCCACCAACACGAATATTTATTATTGGAATAGGATTAATTATTTTTATTAAACCGAGAGGATTCAGATAATATCAAATTAAAAAAAATCCCAAACGCTATTGAATTTGGGATTTTATATATTTAGAATCTGAAACAAGTTCAGATTGACAAATTTTATTTTATAACTCCAACGCTTTTTTAGGATTATTATCCATCAATAATTCCATTGGGTTTTCTAGCGCTTCTTTTACGGCAACTAAGAAACCAACAGATTCACGACCATCAATAATTCTGTGGTCATATGATAAAGCCACATACATCATTGGGTGAATTTCCACTTTACCGTTTACGGCGATTGGGCGCTCAATAATATTATGCATGCCTAAAATTCCAGATTGAGGCGGATTGATAATCGGCGTAGATAACATACTTCCAAAAACACCACCATTTGTAATTGTGAAGGTTCCACCGGTCATATCGTCAACAGTAATTTGTCCGTCTCTTGCACGTAAAGCCAAACGTTTGATTTCTGCTTCTACGCCACGGAACGTTAATAATTCTGCATTTCTAACTACAGGAACCATTAATCCTTTTGGCCCAGAAACGGCAATTGAAATATCTGCAAAATCAAAAGCCAATTTATGGTCGCCATCCATCATTGAGTTTACATCTGGGTACAATTGCAATGCTCTTGTAACCGCTTTTGTAAAGAAAGACATATAACCCAAACCAAGACCATTGTGTTTCGCCTTAAATTCATCTTTATATTGGTTTCTTATAGTATTAATTGGTGTCATGTTTACTTCGTTAAAAGTAGTTAACATGGCTGTCTCGTTTTTAGCGGCTACTAAACGCTCTGCTACTTTTCTACGTAACATAGAAAGTTTTACTCTTTCTGTTCCACGAGGACCACCAGTTGATGTTCCCATTGATGGAATGGCATTTGCGGCATCGTCAGTAGTAATTCTTCCCCCTTTTCCTGTCCCAACGATGTCAGAAGGATTGATCTTCTTTTCGTCCAATATTTTTTTAGCAGCTGGAGATGGCACTCCGGCAGCATATGTTTTTTCAGCAACTGGAGCCGCTTTTACTTCTTCTTTTTTTACTTCTGGCGCTTTTTCTACAGCAGTCACAGGCGCTCCTCCGTCTGGTTTAGCAGCAGCTGTATCAATATGGCAAACTACTTGTCCTACAGCTACAGCATCACCTTCTTCCGCTTTAAGCGTAATAATTCCGCTAGCTTCTGCAGGTAATTCTAACGTAGCTTTGTCTGAATCAACTTCAGCAATAGCTTGATCTTTTTCAACGTAATCTCCGTCTTTTACTAACCAAGTTGCAATTTCAACTTCGGTTATAGATTCTCCCGGTGATGGGACTTTCATTTCTAAAATCATATTCTTTCGTTTTAAGTTTTAGGATAAAATGCTTCCTAAAATTATATTAATGTTGTATAACTGTTATTGAAATAATTTTTTATCAAAAACCATAGCAATAGCGTTAGCTTGACGTTTTTTCGAACGTTCGTAACTTCCTGCTGCGGGGGCACTATATGCTTTTGGTGAGGCCAAACGTAATTTTACTAAATCGAAATTCATTAATAAATATCCGTAAGCGCCCATATTTTTTGGTTCTTCTTGTGCCCAAACATAATCATCCACATTTGGGTAAGAATCTATTATTGTTTTAATCTGATCTGTAGCTAATGGGAATAATTGTTCTAAACGAACTACAGCCACATCATTTCTTCCTAATTCTTCTCGTTTGGCAATAATATCATAATATACTTTTCCTGTACAGAATACTAAAGATTTAACTACTTTTTTGTCTTTAAAGGTATCGTCAATTACTTCTTGAAATTGTCCGTTTGCTAATTCTTCTGCTGAAGAAACCGCTAGCGGATGACGCAATAAACTTTTCGGAGTAAACACAATTAACGGTTTACGAAATTTAGTTTTCATTTGTCTTCTCATTAAGTGGAAGAAGTTGGCTGGAGTGGTAACATCCGCAATGTACATATTGTGTTTGGCACACATTTGTAAATAACGTTCCATACGAGCAGAAGAGTGTTCTGCACCCTGATTTTCATACCCATGTGGCAATAAGAAAACCAATCCGTTTTGGTTGTTCCATTTGTCTTCACCTGCAGAAATGTATTGGTCAATCATAATTTGCGCACCGTTAGAGAAATCGCCAAATTGTGCTTCCCAAATGGTTAATGTATTTGGTGAGGCTAAAGCATAACCATATTCAAAGCCAACTACTCCATATTCTGAAAGGTGCGAATTGTAGATATAAAAGTTTCCTTTTCTATTTTTGACGTTGTTTAACAAAATAACTTCTTCTTCTGATTCTTCTACTTTAATTACTGCATGCCGGTGCGAAAACGTTCCGCGCTCTACGTCTTGTCCAGAAATACGAACATCATAACCTTCTGATATTAAAGATCCGTAAGCCAATAATTCGCCCATTGCCCAATCTAATTGGTCTTTTTCGAAGAACATAGCTTTTCTGTCGCCAATTAATTTAGTGATTTTGCTAATGAATTTTTTGTCTGAAGGCAGTTCTGTAATTGTAGAAGCAATATCCGTTAACTGCTTTTTATCAAATTTCGTATCAAATTTTGATAGCATAACATCATCTGAAACTTGTTCAAAACCGTTCCATTCATTTTGCATAAATGGTGTAATTATAGTTAAGCTTTTCTTACGAGATGCTTCTAAATTTTCATCTAGATTTGATTTATATGTTTCTTCTAACGTTTTTACGTAATTGTCGTCAATTACACCTTCAGTTATTAATTTTTCTGCATAAATATCACGAGGATTTTTATGTTTGGCAATGGCTTTGTATAATTTTGGTTGTGTAAAACGAGGTTCGTCACCTTCGTTATGACCATATTTTCTATATCCTAATAAATCGATAAAAACATCGCTTCCAAACTCCATTCGGTAATCTAAAGCAAATAACATGGCATGAACCACCGCTTCGGCGTCATCTGCATTTACATGTAATACAGGCGATAAGGTTACTTTTGCAACATCTGTACAATAGGTTGATGAACGGGCGTCTAAATAATTCGTGGTAAATCCAACTTGGTTATTAATAACTAAGTGAATGGTTCCACCTGTTTTATAACCGTCTAACTTTGCCATCTGTATAATTTCATACACAATACCTTGTCCGGCTACAGCGGCATCACCGTGAACAGCAATGGGTAAAACTTTTGAAAAATCATTTGCAAAATAGCGGTCTTGTTTTGCTCTTGTTATCCCTTCAATAACTGCACCAACAGTTTCTAAGTGAGATGGATTTGGTGCTAAATTTAAATTTATTTTTTTCCCTGAATCCGTAACACGGTCAGATGTTAAACCCAAGTGGTATTTTACATCACCATCAAAAGTCATGTCATCATCGTAGTCTTTTCCGTCAAATTCTGAGAAAATATTTTGTGTATCTTTACCAAAAATATTGGCTAAAACATTCAAACGGCCACGGTGTGCCATTCCCATTACAAATTTTTCTACACCTTTTTCTGCAGCAGCTTCAATTAGCGCATCTAATGCCGGAATTGTAGCTTCACAACCTTCTAAAGAGAAACGTTTTTGACCTACATATTTTGTGTGTAAGAAGGTTTCAAATGAAACGGCTTCGTTTAATTTTTTTAATATATTTTTCTTTTCATCAGCTGAGAAATTCGGCTGATTGTCGTTGATGTCTAATCTGTTTTTAATCCAATCTTGCACCACTGGCTCTCTGATGTACATAAATTCTACACCAATTGACGAACAATAAACACGCTCTAAATGATTGATAATATCTGCCAAACTACTTGGTTGCATGTGTACCATTTTTGCGGCATCAAAAACTGTTGTTAAATCTGCTTGAGTCAATCCAAAGTTTTCTAAAGCTAAGGTTGGAGAATAAGTTCTTCTATCTCTAACAGGATTTGTTTTGGTAAATAAATGGCCTCTAGTCCGGTATCCTTCAATTAGTTTTAAAACATTAAATTCTTTTTGAAGTTGTTCGGAATTATCACCAGAAACAGAATTATTAACGGTGTGTGCAATTTGCTCACCTGGATTAGAAAATTCATTAGCAAAATCGAACCCTTGAAAAAAACTTCTCCAACTTGGTTCTACACTGTCTGGATTTTGTATATATTGGTCGTATAAATCTGCAAAAAATGCAGTATGTGCTGCGTTTAAAAAGGAAAACCTATCCATAATTCTGTCTAAATGACGATTTGGTTAAAAAATTTTATGCAAAAGTATAAACTTTTATGCTAAATGTTCGAAGAAATTTATACTTTTATGTTCAAATTAACAAATAAGGACTAAATATAATGAAAATAAAGAGAAAGTTACTAAATACATTTTTTTACACACTAATTTTTCTCAATTCTGCACACTTGTTTTCTCAGCAAGACAGCATTCCTACAATACAATCTGTTTTTTGGCAAAAAGTGCAATATGGCGGAGGATTAGGCTTGGCTTTTGGTAACGGATATTCAAATTTTTCTTTATCTCCAACAGGATATTATCATATAAACAAAACGGTTAGCGTTGGTGCAGGAATTTCAGGGAGTTATGTTGCTCAAGAATCAAATCCATCAAATTACAATGCATTGGGATATAAATCAACTGTTTTTGGAGGAAGTGTAATTGGTTTACTTCATCCAATTGAAAACATTCAACTTTCTACCGAAATGGAACAATTACGAGTAACCAGAAAATTTGATGAGGTTAATAGTTCCAACGATTCTTTTTGGAATACAGCTGTTTTTATTGGTGTAGGGTATCGCTCACAAAATGTAACCTTTGGGGTAAAGTACAATTTACTATTTGCCAATCAGAAGAATGTATATGCGCAAGATTGGCTTCCTTTTGTTAGAGTAATGTTTTAAAAGTAATTTTATCTTAACATTAAATCTATTAGAAATGCTTAATTTTACAAAAAAAATTATGCGATTTATACTTTCCTTTTTATTGTTTTCA
>NZ_JBIPMS010000017.1:0-23049 GCF_044368995.1 Flavobacterium sp.
AGAACAAACCAATCTAAAAGACATCGTTTATTTATTGTCATCTATTGGCTATGAACCCTATATTAGTTTAGAAAACTACGAAACAGATACGAAACAAATTGATAGAAGTTTAATTTATAAATTAGGAATTGCTTTTTTCTGTTTTGGAAACATTATGCTTTTATCATTTCCCGAATATTTTGAAGTAGATGAATTTTGGATTAACAAGTATAGAAATTTCTTTAGAACGTTGATTTTCTTTTTATCCTTACCTTCCTTTTTATATTCGGCAAGTGGTTATTATATTTCGGCATATAAAAGCATCAAATCTAAGATGTTAAATATTGATATTCCTATTGCTTTAGGAATTATTGTGATGTTTATACGAAGTGTGATTGATATTACTTTCGATTACGGACAAGGTTTTTTTGATAGTTTAACAGGTTTGGTTTTCTTTATGTTGTTAGGAAAATTATTCCAACAAAAAACATATGATTTTTTATCATTTGAACGTGATTTTAAATCCTATTTTCCAATTGCTGTAACGAAAATTAATCGAAATGGAGATGAGGAACCATGCCAGATTTACAATGTTGAAAAAGGCGACAGATTAATTATTAGAAATCAAGAATTAATACCAGTTGATGGCATATTAATTTCGCCCAAAACAACTTTAGACTACAGTTTTGTCACAGGTGAGGCAATACCTATTGAAAAAAAATCAGGAGATAAGCTATTTGCTGGTGGCAAACAAATGGGCGGTATTATTGAAATGGAAGTGTTGTTTTCTGTTTCGCAAAGTTATTTAACGCAATTGTGGAGCAATGATGTTTTCCAAAAGAAAATAGATCAAAAACACAAATCTATAACGGATAAAGTAAGTCAATATTTTACGCCAGCTTTACTTTTGTTAGCTTTTGGATCCTTAGTTTTTTGGTTGTTTATAAATGCGTATTTGGCGTTTAATGTTTTTACTGCGGTATTAATTGTTGCTTGTCCGTGTGCTTTAGCGTTAACAGCTCCATTTACATTGGGAAATGTATTGCGTATTATGGGAAACAAAAAGATGTATTTAAAAAACGCCCAAGTTATTGAACAAATGGCAAAAGTAGATACAATTGTTTTTGATAAAACAGGAACCATTACTTCATCATTAAAATCAAATATTGAATACACAGGTAAAGATTTATCTGATTCAGAATTTGCAAAAATTAAAAGCATTGTCAGAAATTCAAATCATCCATTAAGTAGAAAATTATACGACTTTTTATCACAAACGCAATTAGTAGAAATTACTAATTATGAAGAAATTGTAGGAAAGGGAATGCTCGCAAATATAAATGATATTTCATATAAAATTGGATCCTTGTCCTTAATGAATCAACAAGATGGTTTTGAACCAGATAAAAACACCAAAGTACATATTGAAATTAATTCTGATTATAAAGGATATTTTGTATTTAATCATCAATATAGAGAAGGTTTAAACACATTATTCCATCAGTTGGATAAAAACAACTACAAAACTGTCGTTTTATCTGGAGATAACGATGGCGAAAAGGATTATTTACAATCCGTTTTACCGCAAAACACCACATTGGTATTCCATCAAAAACCCGAGCAAAAATTAGATTACATTCAAAAACTTCAAAAAGAAGGTAAAAATGTAATGATGATAGGAGATGGGTTAAATGATGCTGGCGCTTTAGCACAAAGTAATATTGGAATAGCACTTTCAGAAAATGTAAATGTATTTTCGCCTGCTTGTGATGGTATTATGGATGCTTCGCAATTTCAAAATTTGTTTTATTATATACAATATTCTAAGAATGCAATGAAAACCATTTATATGAGTTTTGGCCTTTCGTTACTATATAATTCAGTAGGATTAGCTTTTGCTTTAACAGGTAAATTATCTCCTTTGTTTGCCGCGATTATTATGCCAATGAGCGCCATAACTATTGTAAGTTTCGTCACCATATTGAGTAAGTTTTATGGAAATAAAATAAAATAAAATTCCAAATCCCAAATAAAAATAAATTCAATACATGACAAATGTCATATTTAATTGCATTCCACTAATTTAATTTTGTTTAAAACTTATAGAGGTATGAGTATCATATATTTTCTTATAACCATTAGCATCTTAATAGCCATTGTGTTTTTAATCACGTTTATTTTCGCTGTAAAAAGCGGACAATATGATGATGATTATACGCCGTCAGTTCGAATGCTTTTTGATGATGAATTAAAAAAAACTAAAACTAAATAAACATTAATTATGGAAATGCAACAATTTCGTTATGATAATAAAATCGTTCGTAATTTTATTTATGCATCGCTACTTTTTGGAGTAGTCGGAATGTCAGTAGGACTACTTGTGGCTTTATATTATCTTTTTCCAAATTTAACAGACGGTATACCGTGGTTAAGTTATGGTAGACTTAGACCTTTACACACTAACGCAGTTATTTTTGCATTTGTTGGAAATGCTGTTTTTGCAGGAGTATACTACTCTTTACAACGTTTGCTTAAAGCCAGAATGTATAGTGATTTTTTAAGTCAGGTTAACTTTTGGGGTTGGCAACTTATTATTTTAGGTGCGGCTATTACATTACCAATGGGTATTACTACTTCAAAAGAATATGCCGAGTTAGAATGGCCTTTTGATATTGCTATTGCTTTAGTTTGGATAGCGTTTGGTATCAATATGATAGGAACTATTATTAAGCGAAGAGAACGTCATATTTATGTAGCTATTTGGTTTTATATAGCCACTTTTGTTGCAGTTGCTTTGTTACATATTGTAAATAGCATAGCAATACCTGTTTCTTTGACAAAAAGTTATTCTGTTTATGCAGGTGTTCAAGATGCTTTGGTCCAATGGTGGTATGGTCATAATGCTGTAGCATTTTTCTTAACTACACCCTTTTTAGGATTAATGTATTATTATCTACCTAAAGCTGCTAACAGACCGGTATATTCATACAGATTGTCAATTATCCACTTTTGGTCGTTAATTTTCTTATACATCTGGGCAGGCCCACATCATTTATTGTATTCTACATTACCAGATTGGGCGCAAAATTTAGGAGTAGTATTTTCAATTATGTTGATTGCTCCATCTTGGGGAGGTATGATCAATGGATTATTAACTTTAAGAGGGGCTTGGGATAAAGTAAGAACAGACGCCGTTTTAAAATTCTTCGTGGTTGGGGTTACCGGTTATGGAATGGCCACTTTTGAAGGACCAATGTTATCACTTAAAAATGTAAATGCGATTGCTCACTTTACGGACTGGATTGTCGCACACGTTCATGTTGGGGCACTAGCTTGGAATGGTTTCATGACATTTGGTATGATTTATTGGATTATACCAAGAATTACTAAAACAAAATTATATTCAGAAAAATTAGCCAATTTTCATTTTTGGATTGGAACATTAGGTATCATTTTATATGCTTTACCTATGTATGTGGCTGGTTTTGTACAATCATTAATGTGGAAACAATTTAATGAAGACGGCACATTAGTATATGGCCAATTTATGGATACTGTAGTGGAGATTATGCCAATGTACGCTATGCGTGCAGTAGGTGGTGTGTTATACTTAACAGGTGTTTTAGTTGGAGTATATAATGTAATTAAAACAGTAAAAGTAGGTTCTGCAGTTACAGATGAAGAAGCAGAAGCAGTTGCGCTACCAGTAATCGCATCAAGTCGATTGAGAAATGAAAAATTACACGCTTGGTTAGAACGTAAACCAGTTCAATTTACCATTTTAACAGTTTTGGCAGTTTCTATAGGTGGATTAATTCAAATTGTCCCTATGTTAATTGTGAAATCAAATATCGCAACGATAACAAGCGTTAAACCTTATACTCCATTGGAATTAGAAGGTAGAGATTTATATATCAGAGAAGGTTGTAATAATTGTCACTCACAACTGGTTCGCCCATTTAGAAGTGAAGTAAAACGTTACGGTGAATATTCTAAATCTGGAGAATATGTATATGATCATCCATTTTTATGGGGTTCAAAAAGAACAGGTCCCGATTTAATGCGAGTAGGTGGAAAATATCCACACAGTTGGCACTTTAGCCATATGTGGAATCCACAAGCTACAACAACTGGTTCTATAATGCCAGCGTATAAATGGATGTTTGATAATAAGAAAATGAAACATGACGACATTCAGAAAAAAATGAGTGTGATGAAAACGTTAGGCGTACCTTATACAGATGCCGAAATTGCTAATGCATTTATAAGTATTGAAAAACAAGCTGTAGAAATTGAAAAAGGTTTAGAAACAGATCCAAATTTCTCTAAATCATATGCAGCAAGTAAAGAAAAAGCAAAACTTACAGGCGAACCTTTCGTACAAATGAAAGATAGAGAAATTGTAGCCTTAATTGCATACTTGCAACGTTTAGGAACGGATATTAAAGTAAAAAAATAAGGATATGTTAAAATTTGTAAAACACAACTTGGAAGGTATTAATGGAGTAGAGATTTATCCTATAATATCATTAGTAATTTTCTTTACCATATTTATTTCTTACTTAATATATGCTTTGTCGTATAGTAAAGAACAAGTGAAAATTATGAGTGAATTACCTTTTAACGAGAAATAAAACAACAAGATTATGAGAAAATATATTCCAGTTTACATTAGGTTTCCGTTTTTTTACCTAATTGTTTTTGCCTTATCAGAATATTTTATTGATTCTGGAGACCGTCCAGCTTTTATTAAATATCCTATTGTGCCATTAATGCATTTGTTATTGATATTCATTTTTATTGTCATTGAAGTAATATTAAATGCAGTAGACAATGTTTCTTACCAATTGCTTACAGATGAAGCAAAAGCGCAATTTGATATTGAAAAAGCAAAACCATTTACACAATCTGAGTTGTATAAAAAATGGTTGTTTAAAATTTCGGCTTTAAAACCAATTGAAGATGAAAAAGACATTCAATTAGATCATGATTATGATGGAATTAAAGAACTAGATAATGGCTTACCTCCTTGGTTTACAGGTTTGTTTTACGCTACTATAGTTTTTGCATTGGTATATTTAGTTCGTTTTCATATAGTTGGAGATTACACGCAAGACCAAGAATATGTAATGGACAATACATTAGCTGAAAAGCAAGTAGAAGAATACAACAAAACCGCTCCAGATTTAATGAATGTAGATAAAGTAACATTACTTACTGAGCCAGCTGCACTTGCAGAAGGAAAAGCAATTTTTACAACCAATTGTGTGCTTTGTCATAAAGCTGATGGAGGTGGGGCAATTGGTCCTAATTTAACAGATACAAGTTGGATTTTAGGTGGTGGAATTAAAAATTTATTTAAAACTATTACCGAAGGTGGTCGACCAGGAAAAGGAATGGTAGCCTGGAAAGAAAGTTTAAAACCAACTGAAATACAAAAAGTGGCTAGTTATGTATTGTCTCTTCAAGGCACAAAACCTGCTGGAGGAAAAGCACCTGAAGGGGAAGTATGGAAAGAAGAAGGTGCTGCTGCAACTGCAAAATTTGAGGTGGTAGATACGATTGCAAAAAAATAAATACTAACAATTTGGGTATGCTTTATTGTATACCCATATTTGTTACAGCAGTAATGCAAAATATAACAAAAGATGTCAAATATTGAAGACGATAGTTTCCGTGATTCCATTGGAACTATAAACGAAAAAGGAAAAAGAAAATTTATTTTTCCAAAAAAACCTCAAGGAAAATATTACGAAAGAAGAAAATTAGTAAGTTATGCATTATTGGCATTTTTACTTTCTAGCCCTTTTATTAAAATAAATGGCAATCAGTTCTTATTGTTTAATGTATTGGATCGTAGATTCAATATTTTTGGAATGCCATTTTGGCCACAAGATTTTTATTTGGTGGTGATTTTAATGATTACCGGAGTGGTTGGGTTAACCTTATTTACTGTAGCTTTTGGTCGTATATTTTGTGGTTGGTTTTGTCCGCAAACTATTTTTATGGAAATGGTTTTCAGACGAATTGAATATTGGATTGATGGGGATAGAGGTGCTCAAATAAAATTAGAAAGTCAAGAATGGAACGCAGAAAAAATCAGAAAACGTGTATTAAAATGGTTTGTGTTTTTAATTATTTCCTTTGGTATTGCCAATGTGTTTTTAGCATATTTAGTTGGAAGTGATACACTTGAAGCAATGATTGTTGAAGGGCCGCTAAGTAATGTAAAAACCTTAATTGTGTTATCCATTTTTACAGGAATTTTCTATTTTGTTTTTACTTGGTTTAGAGAACAAGTTTGTATTATAGCTTGTCCGTACGGAAGGTTGCAGGGTGTTCTTTTAGACAACAAATCCATTGTTGTAGCTTACGATTATGTTCGTGGTGAAAGTGAAAATGGAAGAGCTAAATTTAAGAAAAATGAAGACCGAAAAGAACAAAAAATTGGTGATTGTATTGATTGTCATCAATGTGTAAATGTTTGTCCAACAGGAATTGATATTCGTCACGGAACACAATTAGAATGTACCAACTGTACCGCTTGTATGGATGAGTGCGATTTGATGATGGAGAAAGTCAACTTACCAATAGGATTAATACGTTACGCAAGTGAAGTAGAAATTACTAAAAAGGAGCAGTTTAAATTAACCACCAGAATGAAAGGTTATATTGCTGTTTTAGTAATTTTAACTACAGTAATGGTTTCTATGATGTTATTACGCACGGAAGTAGAGACAAAAATATTAAGATTATCAGGTCAGTTGTACGAAGAAAAAGGAAAAAATATTAGTAATGTATATACCTACAGAATCATCAATAAAACGAATGATAATTTAAAAAACATTACTTTTAAGTTGGTTCATCCCAAACAAGGAACATTAAAATTAGTTGGGAATGCAACGTTGCACGTTGAAAAAGCCAATGCTGCAACAGGAACTTTATTTGTCGAAATTCCATTGGTTTTATTGGAAACCGATAATACAAAAATTAATATTGAAGTACATCAAGGAAATAAAGTTATAGAAACTATTACGACTAATTTCTTAGGCCCAAGAACATTTAATTAAAAATATAAATAAAATAACAATTATGAAATTTAACTGGGGAACAGGAGTAATTATTGGTTTTGGGAGTTTTATGACTTTTATATTATTTTTTGTGTTTTTGGTACAATCAAATTCAAAATATGATAATGAATTAGTAGCAGATGATTACTATAAACAAGAAAGCAAAGTGCAAAGCGACATTGAAAGTCAAAATCTTTCAAACGCCTTAGAAACAAAATTAAAAGTAATAAAAACTTCAGAAGGCATTCAAGTATATTTTCCTGAAGATATAGATTATAAAAAAATAAAAGGAACTATTTCCCTATACAGACCGTCAAATCAAAAGTTGGATTTTGAAATGAAAATTTCTTTATCAAGTCCAATAATGCTCATACCTAATCATAAATTGATTGGCGGTCTTTGGGAAATATCTATAAATTGGAAAGTAGATGAGGTTGCTTATTTAAATAAGGAGACGATTTATTTTTAATTTACGATTTGAATTATAAAAAAAATGCTTTATTCTGCGCTAATATTTGGGTTTATAAGTAGTTTGCACTGCGTAGGTATGTGTGGGCCAATTGCTATGATGCTCCCAATAGATCAAAATAATTCATTTAAAAAATGGATCCAAATTGCTACTTATCAACTGGGTAGAGTAGTGGCTTATGCTTCTTTAGGTTTGCTATTTGGTGTTTTAGGTTCTGGTTTTTTCTTTGCAGGATTTCAACAACAATTATCTATTTTAGTGGGTGTTTTAATGATTTTAATTGCCATTATTCCTGAAAAAAAATTAGCCCAGTATAATTTTTCAAAACCCATATACAAACTAATTTCTACTGTTAAAACGCAATTAGGACTACAATTTAAAAACAAAAGTTATAAATCGTTATTTTTAATTGGACTTTTTAATGGGTATTTACCTTGCGGAATGGTATATGTTGCTCTGTTTGGGGCTATGGCTATGAATCACGTTTTTTTAGGAAGTTTGTATATGATTTTATTTGGGTTGGGAACCATTCCACTAATGGCTGTTGTTGTAAATTTTTTTAAAAGTACTTCGTTTACTTTTTACGCTAAATTTCAAAAAGCAATTCCTGTTCTTATGATTTTAATGGGCATATTATTTATTGTGAGAGGTTTCGGATTAAATATTCCTTATTTTTCTCCAAGTATTATGAATTTACATATTCAGTCAGAAGTGAATTGCCATTAAATTGTTGCCAAGAAGACACAAAAGTCACGAAGTTATTTTTTGCATGCGGATTGAAATGATTTTGGTTTACGTTTAGTTAGTTTGTAGTGTTATAAACATCTCATGAAAATATTGTTTTAGACCTGACAGGTTTTAAAAACCTGTCAGGTCTTTTCATAGTTAAACCGTCATTGAAAATAATTGCGTTTGTGGAGCAGCTCTTTTTAGTCTTAAATCGAAAGCCATACAAATATTTCTTATATACGCTTTTCCTAAATCGGTTACAGTTAATTTATTAGTCTCAATGTAAAGTAAACCATCTAATTGCATTTCGTATAAAGAATCTAAAACATCATATATTTCTGGAAAATAATTAGATTCATTATCCCAACTTGTTTCAAAATGGCACATTAAATTTAAAATATGTTTACGAATTATTAAGTCTTCAGAGGTTAAAAGATGTCCTCTAAATATAGGTAAATTATTGGCATTAATTTTTTGATAATAGCTTTCTAATGATTTTTCATTTTGTGCGAAACTGTTCCAACTATCACTAATTGATGACACACCTAAACCAATCATTAGCTCCGTTTTCGAAGCTGTATATCCCATAAAATTCCGATGCAATGTTTTGCTTTTAAATGCTAAATACATATCATCAGTAGGCAGAGTAAAATGATCCATTCCGATTTCAATATAACCCATTTCAAGTAACATTTTCTTACCTAATTCATATAATTTTCTCTTTGTATCACTTTGAGGAATGTCTTCATCATTAAACCCTCGCTGACCATTTCCTTTTAACCAAGGCACGTGCGCATAACTATAAAACGAAATTCTATCGGGTAAAAGTGATTTTGTTTTTAATATAGTATCTTCTACATTTTCTAAGGTTTGAAAAGGCAATCCGTAAATTAAATCGTGTCCAATTGAGGTATAACCTATTTCTTTCGCTACTAAAGTTACTTTTGATACATTATGAAAGGATTGAATTCTATGAATAGCTATTTGTACTTTTTCGCTATAATCTTGAACGCCAAAGCTAACTCTTCTGAAACCTAAATTATATAGCGTTTGCAAATGTTCTTTTGTAGTATTATTTGGATGTCCTTCAAAACTAAAAATGTAGTTTTCGGCTTTGTTTGCTGTTTCGAAAATACCTTCAATTAACAAAGTTAAATTTTCTATTGAAAAGAACGTTGGAGTGCCACCTCCCAAGTGAATCTCCTTTATGTTAGGTTTTCTTGAAAATAAATTGCAATATAAACGCCATTCTTTTATTACGGCTTGTATATAGGTCAATTCTAACTCATGACGTTTCGTAATTCGTTTGTTGCATCCACAAAAGGTGCATAGACTTTCACAAAAAGGCAAATGAATATATAAACTTATGCCATCTGTTTGATTCGAAATTTTAAACGTTTCTGTTAGATTTTGAATCCATTTTTTTTCTGAAAATGCATCTTCTTCCCAAAACGGAACTGTTGGATAGCTGGTATATCTTGGACCAGGCACATTATATTTCTGTATCAATGAAGGCATAGCTAAATGAATTTACCACAAAATTATAGGTATTTATGCTATATATCTATGATAAATGTCATGCGAAGAAATTAATCAGGGCTTGATAAAAAATTATTTTAGATACCTAATTAAGTATAAGAACAAATTAATTCTTTGATTAACGTTCTAATCTGAGGCTCTGCTTTTTTGGCTGCTTTCAAAACTTCTTCATGCGATACATTTTCCATGTTTTCTTCATTCCCCATATCGGTAATAACAGAAATCCCAAAAGTTTCTATATCCATATGTCTTGCTACAATCACTTCAGGAACCGTGCTCATGCCTACGCAATCGCCACCAATATTTTTTATCATTTTATATTCGGAAAGTGTTTCGTATGTTGGTCCTTGAAGTGCAACATAAACACCTTCTTCTACTTCTATGTTTTTAGCAGCTGCAATTTCTTTTACTTTTGCAATCATATGATGGCTATATGGCTCACTCATATTTACAAATCTTGGCCCTAATCGTTCGTCGTTTATTCCTCGCAATGGATGTTCTGGCAACATGTTAATATGATTTGTAATCAAAACAATGGAACCTACTTTATATTTTGAATTTACACCTCCAGAAGCATTAGATACTATTAATTTCGAAACACCCAAATATTTCATTACTCTTATGGGAAAAGTTACTTCTTTCATACTGTGTCCTTCATAATAATGAAAACGGCCTTGCATTGCGATTACTTTCTTATTTCCAATAGTTCCAAAAAGTAAAGCGCCTTTATGACCAACAACAGTAGATGTAGGAAAATTTGGTAGCTCCGAATAAGGAATGGTAAATTCTATAGCAATATCATCAGCAAAATCTCCTAGACCAGAGCCTAAAACTACTCCATATTCTGGAGTAAAATTTGTTTTTGCTTTTATGAATTCACACGTTTCGTATATTTGATTTAACATGTTTTGAAGTGTTTAGTTACTCAAATATACGAAAATTATAGTGTTTTTTATTATGAAGTCTACACAATTTTGTAGGAATCATATTACAAAAAAGTTTCATTTATTATATTAAAATTTGACAAATGTTTTTGCCCCCAAATTGCATATTATAAAATCTCTCCAATTTTTATAATAAAAACAGAAATATTAATGTGAAATTTTTTAGCATTGTTTTGTTAAAAGACTTTAGGAATACTTGAAGTCTTTTTTGTTTAAATTTAAAGATAATTATAATTATAATTTATATTCAAGGTACTAATATTTAGTTAAAATTAGAAAAGTAGTTTTTAACTCTTAGTGCCAAAGTTATATTTCTTTAATCATGACATTTATTTTAAAATAAATTAAAGAAACCTTTTTTAGTATTATTTTCAATTAGTTTTGATTTATATAAATCGTTTAATTCATTATATTTCATAAGCATTACTTCATTTTTTAAAGACCTTAATTCTAAAATTAACAAATACTTATCAGTAATTTCAATAATATCTTTATTTTCAATTTTTTGAACTTTATTAACGCCACCTAAAGTTAGACCAACCTTTATTATGCTACCAACTCCAGGCATCATTCCTGTAATATTAACAATTTTACTTGAATTTATTTTATTCAAAATAGCAGTACCTTGATCAGTATATTTATGATATGATTTTGTATCCTCTTTCAATCTAGGAAATGGTTCAATCTCAACTTTTATACTTTTTTCAGATACCCTATTCACCCACTTAGTAACTCTTAAAAGTAACTCTTCATTTGAAATTAAAAAACCATCAGACTCTTCATAGGTCTCAGGAATAGATTTATTAAGCATTGATATTTCACCTTCAATAATCATTTCTGCTTCGATAGCATCTATACCCAGCTGAGAAGCCTTCATTAGAAGTAATTCTCTTTCTTTTATTGATAATTCTCCATCAGCTAAAGCTAATTTTAAAAGTTTATAAAATTGTTCCATAATTTAAGTTGTTTTATGTTTTTTTGATGAAGAAAATATAGTTTTTAATATTCTTTTTAGAATATTACTAATAATATTTTTATTCGTATTTTTAATTATCTTATTTATCTAATTTTTTGTAATTTAATTAAATCCCAGATCATAACTAAAACCAAATAATATTTGTGAATCTGTGTTTTTTATTTCAATGTAAGGTGTGGAGTGAAAACGATACCTAATTGTGGTATATATTTTAAAATGCTCTAGACTATAAACTATTTTTGGTTCTAAATACATACGATAATCTTTAAAATCTTCCGAGTTGAGTTGGTAATAAAATACAGTATTGTTTTGTAATTTATTAGTTATTTTAAAGTTTAAAAAGGAGCTAAAACTATATCTGTAATTTATAACATGTACTTCCGCTTCACTATTTTTCAAATACATTTCGTTTTCATAAAATGGGCCAAAAGCAACATCTAAGTAATTTTTATCTTTTTTATAAATATTTTTACGATAGCCAATTCCAATTAAATACCGACTATTCAAAGATAAAGAAACTGCTTTTTGTCCTTGAACAAATGAATATAAAGAACTGTTTTTTAAAGAATAACTGTATCGTAATTGACTTGTATAATCAGATGAAATTACCTCTTTGTCTTGTGAAATATATTCATAATTAAAAAATAAACGAACTAAATTTTTATCTTTTTTAAAAGCAAGTTGATTGGCAGAATTCAATTGTGTTAACTCAATATTTCCCGTTGTATAATTTCCATCAAAACTTGTTGTAAGCACAAATGTACTATCTAGTTTACTAGACATGCTCTCTGTATTTACAATTGACTGACTCTGTAAATTAGACGAAAAGCCAAAAATAAATATGCAAATAAAAATACTCCGTTTCAAAAATTTATATATCATAGTCAAAGAAACTTTTAGAACCGTTTTTACTTCCATTGTCCTCCTCGATAACTTTCTGTTTTAGTTTTATTATTACACCCTTTACATTTTGAAGTAGAAAACAAACCTTTACCATTAACACAATCTTCACACAATGGTCCGCAAGTTTCACAAACATTTCTTACATCTCCGGTAGACCATGACAAAATTTTGTCTTTTACAATTGTTCCACAGTTTCCACATTTAAAATCTTTATTTTCCATAATTTTATATATTTTCTTATTTATTTTGATTTTATATTTTGAATATCTTCTTTTAGTCTTTCTATACTCTTTTTATGATTTTCAATTTGCCCTTCTGCATATTTAAAATTATTAGCAAGGTTTTTACGATATTGCTCTTTAGCAGATTTTTGAGTTGAAGATTTAATTAAATCTCTCAAGTTATCTTTACCGTTTTTGACTGTACTTTTAATACCTTCAATCATTCTTTTTTGTGATTCAATTTGATTTTTCTTTGATTCAATTGAACTTTTTTGTGAGTCTGATAACGCCATGTTTATTTGATTTTAATTAAATTATTCATTTTAGCTAATAAAATAATACTGTAAAGAATTCTTCATCTGAAAGTCTATCTCCTTAAATGTTTGCAATCTGATTAGAAGAACTTGTACTTTTTCCTTCATAAATTTTTGTACTCATAATATATTTATTTAGATTGTTAAATATTATATCTTATAGGATTGGCAGCTCCTTTTTTCTTTACATGCGCAATTGATTTATTTAAATAAATATCTTGTATTTCTTTTGCCGCATATTCACCATCAAAACCCCACCTTTTATTTATTTTATTATTTTCTGTTGCAGCAGCATACCAACTGTTAATTTTAAAAACCCCTATAATTATTCCTTGAAATTCAGATAATGCATATTCTAATTCGCTTATTCTGTTTTTATTAATCACCCAAGATTCTTTAGTGGCTGCGTAAATGGCGTTATTTGAGTTTTTAACCTTTGCATATTGTCTGTTTATATTAATAATCACCACTTTATGCAATAAATTTTCAAGTTTTGGCGCATTATATTGTCTAATTAATTCATCAGTAGTTTTAATACCATAAAAACCACTATCATGACCTGAAACTTCGTTTGTTAATGTATTATAATTAAAATTATGATAATCAATTAAAGTGGCTTCAACTAAAAAAGCTTCTTTTTCTGTAAGTCCATGTCGGATAATAAGATGTTGAATATCTAATTGATTATCTAAAATTTCCCTAATCTCAGTTTTTTTTAATGAATTGATATCGGTCTTATTTTCAAGAACTTCTTGTTTATGAGCAAATACTCTATTGTCAATTCCTTTACCAATGTAAAACACTTTATTAGTTAATGGATTTACTAAAGCATAGACGTAAAAGCCCAATTTAGTAACGGTTAAATTATCAAACATATTTAATTTATTTGGTTAGTAATTTTGAATAATAAATTTCAGTTAACTTTTTTTATTATTTATAATTTAAGGATAAGAAGTCTTTTAACTCTGCAACGTTTAATTCCTTTGAAACTTTGAAAGCAACTTTTTGTTTTTCTTTGTCTTTTACTGCAACAAAAATCAATCCTTTAGGCAAATTAGAATGATCTTTTACTCTCACCAATTCAATTCCAACGAGTTCCGTATTTTTTGGTGGATTATTTAAGTATCCAAAATCAAATCTAACAGAGCTACTCATAATTTCGTATTTTTTTCCAGTTTCTTGTGAAAATGATAAAAAGGTATCAAATAAATTTTGGTAGGTTTTAAATTTTATTTCGAGGCCTTCTTTTTTGGCACCGTTAGCTACTAATTCTTGTCTTAAAATTTCTATTTTTGTTTTTATATCAGAAAAAACGGTCTTGTTTCCTCTTTTTTCAATTACACCTTTCAAATTCACATCGTCATCTACATTAGTTATTGAGGCAAATTTTAAAGCCATTACTATTTTTTCTTCTAAATCATCTATTCTATCTTTAAAATTATTTCTCAAATAATTAAATAACTCTAAGATGTTAAAAACTTTCGATTTTAAATACACATCATTTTGACAAGCACCATATATAATTTGTTCCCAATCTTCATCTAATTTTTCATTATCACCATATTTTTCAATATCAAGTTTAACGGCGTCTAAATTGATGTTGTTTTTATTTGCAAACCCTTTATCCCAATCATAAATATCAGGCATTTGAGTAATTAATCTAAAGATTTTAGGGTAGGATATTTGTACCCCAATCATTGCAAATAGTATCAAATCATCTTCAGAGTCTGGAGGGTTATCTCCAAAATCTGATGCGTCATCCTCAAAGTCAGAATTTCTTAAATTTCGTAACAATGAAAATGAATTAATATATCTTTTTAAACTTCTTGGATTAAATCCAATAGTATATTTCACAACATTTGTATATGAATCATTAAGTTCTTCTGGAATTCCAATAGATAAGGAACTTAATTTTTCAGAAAGTAAATTTCCCATGTCATAAGTACCTGTTGGCATTGAAAATGGTACTTGGATTATTTTATCAAAAAAGGAACGAAATTCGCGTTCATTTTCTTCTGTTTTTTTACCAAATTTCGATTCTAAACCTTTTACTACAACATCGTAATCGATGGCTAAAACAAATACACAATTGGGTACATCAAATAAGTTTTTTAAACTTTCTAATACTTCAACAGCTTGATCAGGAGGGATACGATCTAAATCATCAACAAGAAAAACCACTTTTTTATAATCATTTTTTGTATCTTCAATTAATTTAGAAATAATAATCTCAATTTCTTTTTTTATTTCAGCAATTTCTGCTTGTTCACTGCTGGCTTCTTCATGAACCATAGCTCCTTTAACGTCTACACCAGTTTGATTTGCAATTACTTGATTGGCCACGTTTCCTAAAAATGAAAAAACTTTTTTCATGCCATCTTTTGACTTCTCTTCAATAGTCCATTTACCTTCACTCTCACAACTCAATTTTAAATTGGTAAGCATACCTTTTAAAATGGCTGGCGTAGTTTCAGCTGGATTTCTAAACATACTGTATTCCCAAGTGTTTACCCAAGAAGTGGCAATATTTTCACGTTTAAAATGCTCTAAAAGCATGTAAAGCATGGATGTTTTTCCGGTTCCCCACTCACCTTGTAGACCAACAGTTAAAGGTGTGTCACCTTGTTTAATGAAATTGGACAAAACAGCACTGTAACGCGACATTTTTAATTTATCTTCATCATTTTTTTCGATAGGTTTATCGGTAATGCAGGATTTTAATTCCATAATTTTTTTGCTATTTATTTAGTTAGTAACAGGTCTAATTTCGATTAGTAGACCCTTTTATTTTTTTATTCGATATCTAATTTCATAGTGAAACGTTTTCTCATAAAGCGCCACTACATCTAACCAAACATAGGTATTAGAGAATGAACTTGTAGATTGAAGGCCTATGTAAGAAAAACCGGAATAAGGTTTTTTTATAAGTCCAACGCGACTTTGAGTAGATAAAGCACTATTATTTATATCATACTTAAATGCACTAGCATATTCTTTACCAGGATATTGTAAAAACTTTTTTATTTCTTTTTGTTTATCAAAAAAGAATACATTTAAAGTGTAATCTTCATCTTTTTTAGGTGGAAAAAGGGAATTAAGTATTTCACGACTTAAACTGGAACTTTTTTCTTCTGATTCCCAAAGTGGAATGCCTAAAACTTTTACCTTTTTAGAAATTCTATTTACGTCGTTAAATAACTTTCCGTCTTCTCTTTCCGTTTCGTCTTCACCCGATATTCTTAGCGTGTAAATAAATTCTTTCGTGTTTTTTGGAATTTCTATGGGTGCATAAACTTTGCTTTCTCCAGACATGGTAAAAGTACTTGAAACCACAAACTTCTTTGGTTGGTTAAATACTTTTTCAAAAGCCATTGTAGTTCCAATTTTACTTTTATTGGTTTTTTTGCTTACAACAACAGAGTCTCGAACTAATCTTGCATTACTTAAATAATTGGTTACACTACCAGATTTTCTTGAAACGTCTAAATTGTAATAGGATTCTTTAGGAAAGTAAATTTTTATTGAAAACGGGTTATCAAAAAACACATCGTAAGTAAAATCAACATCAGCAGTTTTTTTGAATGTTTTTACAATTCGACCACTGCGTTGCTCTACGATTGAGAAAAACTTTACTTGATTGTCAGAATTAAATTTAATTTGAATGGTATCTTTACTTAAACCGAAAAAATCTTTTACAATAAAACTATCAGCTGCTGCAAGTTCTCCACTTTCTGATATAACGGGTTTAAAAACTAAATCTTTTTCAGTGATTTTCTTTTCTGTTATTTCCGTTTCAGTTGTTGTTCCCGCTTCATTAGGTGATCCGTTTTCATTACCAGATTGTTTATTATTTTCGTTTTTTCCTCCGCATGAAATCAACATCAATGCAGCAATTATACAGATAATATTTTTTTTATTTTCTATCATATTTTTGAAATTTTCTTATTAATATTTTAATTATTCAAATTTATATTAATAATTTATTACATTTAGCCCAAAATCAGCCCATATATGTATAACGATTATTTTCAATTACTAATTGATGTTCAAAAAAAATCGAATATTACAGTCACTACCATTAGAGATGTAAAGTATTTAAAGGAAGAACTAGACGCTGTAACACATAAACCGCTTGGGTTTAATACCTTAAGAAGATTATTTGGTTTTTTAGAAAAAACAGTCCCTTCAATTACAACCTTAAATTCGTTATCCATTTATCTTGGTTTTTCCTCTTTCTCTAGCTATAAAAATCATCAGGCTAATTATAGCGAATGGTATTTTCAACAGAGTTTATTGCGAATGCAAAAACAAAAAATAATTGGAAAGGAAGAAATTAATAAAATAAATATTGGATTGAAGGATGAAAAAAACATCGTATATCTATCCTATTTTTTATCCTTTCAGGTTGAAAAAAACAATTTAGAGATTTTAAATGCCGTTTTTAAATATGTTGATTTTAAAAATATCACAGGCACTCAGTTTCATAAATTTTCTACTACTATTTCATTGAGTTTATCAAATATACCAGAAAAAAAAGCACTGTTTATTTATGAAGCACTAATTCATTATGACACTTTTAGAAATAATATCCCATTGCTTTTTATTGACTACACTAATCTAAATTCTAGGTATTTTAAAATTCTTAAAATTATCGAGCGAAATACATCCAATAATTCTGATTTATTGTTCGTTTCTTTAATGAAGTTTTATAAATATTTTTATTCTGAAAATTCTGATTATCAGAATGTTGAAATACGAAAACCATCAGGGTTTTCAAATTTCTATTCTGTACTAAAGGGAAGGTTTTATGGTTATTGTATTTTGAAATCAAATAGCGTTAGTAGAACATTAAAAAATGAAATTTTAAATGAATGTACTACAATTCGGGTTAGTTTTTTTTTAGAAGAAATCATTCCAGCATTAATTATTAAAGAGGAATATGATATTTTAAAAGAAATTATGGATAAATTTTACGAGGAGCTATTTGAGTCTGATATTTGGTCATCCACCACAACTAGTGCAATATATTTAATTGGTTTGGCTAATAGTAATTGGCATGCAGCTTCATATTCAAGAGCAAAAAGAAATTTAGAATTAGTAGAATTGGACCTTGTTGAAATTGGGTATTATGACTATTTAGCGCTGTTTTATAATTTTACCAAATTAAAGATCAGTTTTGCTGAAAAAGATTTTGCAGCCAATTTAGAAGCTTATAAAAAATTAAAAGCACATGTAAAAAAAACGGGATTTAAATTATTTCTTTCTATAGCAAAGAAATTTTGTTTGAGATAGAAGTTTAAAAAACTATTTTTGTTAATAAGTTAGACAACTTAATTGAAATGTAATCCAAAAAAAACCCTGTAAAATTTTACAGGGTTTTTTTGTGGAGTCGGAGAGAATCGAACTCTCGTCCAAACAAGCCATCAAAAAGCGTTCTACATGTTTAGTTTTTGTTTAAATTTTCGACAAAATAGCTTGGCCAAAAACAGCCACTATTTGCTTAACTTTATGAATGTCAGAGTGGATTTAAAGTTTTACCATTCCTAGGTTTATTTTTACCATTCCTCTAAATCAACCGCCACAAACCAAGGCTTTTGAGAGAAATCCAGCTTCCCAACCTGGTTGGGACTTGGCATTACCCTACTATAATTCGGATTATGCAGCTAAAGCGTAAGTATTTTCGCCGTTTAAAAAGTGAGTATGATTGATATTTACGAGCCAAAAATACAATGCTCGACATGCTTACTAATTAGTGCCACTTGCTGTCAAAACCAGTCGACCCCATATTTATTTGATATATCGAGTCTTGTTTATTATACCTTCAAATCAAATGGATGCCAAAATTACAATAAATTATTCAAGCAGAAAAGTTTTACACTCAAAATCAAAAATGTTATATTTGTAAATTAATACAAGTAAATTGTGTTAAAAACATACAAAAAGCCCTAAACCTAAATAAAATGAAATTCGGAATTATTAAAGAAAGAAAATCACCGCCCGATAGACGAGTAGTTTTCTCACCTTCAGAACTTTTAACAGTAAAAGACCAGTTTCCAAATATAGAATTTAAAGTAGAAAGTTCAGATATACGTGTATTTGCAGATGCTGAATATATCAATAGTGGTTTTGAAGTTTCAGAAAATATGGATGATTGTGATGTGTTACTTGGTGTAAAGGAAGTCCCTGTTGAAGCGTTAATCCCAAATAAAAAATATTTTTTCTTTTCTCATACGATTAAAAAACAAGCTTATAATAGGAATTTATTACAAGCGTGTATTGATAAAAATATCGAGTTATATGATCATGAAACAGTAGTTAATGAAAATAATACGCGTTTAATTGGTTTTGGAAGATATGCAGGAATAGTAGGTGCCTACAACGGAATTAGAGCTTTCGGTTTAAAATTTGAAATTTTTAATTTACCTAAAGCTGAAACATTAGCCAATCAAGACGCTTTGATTTCTCAACTTAAGAAACCTTTTTTACCACCAATCAAGATTTTGTTATCAGGAAAAGGAAAAGTGGCATTTGGTGCTAAAGAAATGCTAGATGGCATGAAAATCAAAGAAGTTTCTGTAGCAGATTACTTATCAAAAACATATACCTATCCAGTTTATACTATGATTGATGTTCAGGATTACAATAGCGATATGTCAGGCGTTGCTTTTAATAAATCTAATTTTTATTCGCATCCAGAACATTTCACTTCTAATTTTGAACGTTTCGCAACAGTATCTGATATTTTTATGGCTGGACATTTTTATGGCAACGGTGCTCCTGAAATTTTGACCAGAAAAATGTTGTCTGCTTCCAATTGTAAAATTAAAGTAGTTGCCGATATTTCTTGTGACATCGACGGTCCAATAGCTTGTACTTTACGAGCCAGTACTATTGCCAATCCAAGTTATGGTTATTTACCTAGCGAAAATAAAGAAGTGGATATGTTTCATCCCAGCGCTATTGTAGTAATGGCAGTTGATAATTTGCCTTGCGAATTACCAAAAGATGCCAGTGAAGGTTTTGGAGAAATGTTTTTAAAATATGTTATTCCTTCTTTTTTCAATGGCGATGCTTCTGGAGTTTTAGCTAGAGCTAAAATTACTGAAAACGGAAAACTTACGGCAAGATTTTCCTATTTGCAAGCGTATTTAGATGAAAAATAATGGTTTGCTAGATATTTTCTTCACTAATGTAGCAATATAAAAATTCAACTATATCGATTTCGTTAAAATTATTTATGTTTTTATAATTTAATGGCTTAATATTTTGTTATTTAGCAATCAACTAATTATAAAACTACTTACTATGAATTCAGAAAATAAACAAACTAATTGGGCTCAATTTATTCCACTAGTAACCGTATTCTTCTTTTGGGGGTTTGTGGCAGCAAGTAATGATATTTTAATTCCCGTATTTAAAAAAACGTTTGATTTAACACAATTGCAAAGTCAATTAGTGTCTCTAGCTTTTTATATTGCTTATACAGTAGGTTCTTTGTTGTATTTATTAATTTCTTATTTAACTAAAGGCGATTTAATTAACAGAATTGGATATAAAAATTCGTTAGCATTAGGTTTATTAATTTCCGCTATTGGTACCTTATTATTTTATCCAGCTGCAAATACAGGTTCGTTTCCATTAATGCTATCTGGATTGTTTACTGTAGCTTTAGGTTTTTCTTTACAACAAACCGTAGCAAATCCATTAGCAATTGCATTGGGTCCAATATCTACTGGTTCACAGAGATTAACTTTAGCAGGAGGAATTAATAATTTAGGAACAACAATTGGTCCGCTAATCGTTAGTTATGCTATTTTTGGGTCTTCCGCAACTTCTGATACTAATATGAGTATAGAAAGTGTAAAAATTCCTTATTTGATTTTAGGTGCTGCTTTTTTACTTGTAGCCGTATTTTTAAAATTCTCTTCTTTACCAGACAAACCTCAAGCAATTGTTGAATCTGAATCAGAAGCTGCTTCAACTAAAAGTTCTGCATTAAAATATCCGCAATTGGTTTTAGGAATGATAGCTATTTTTGTTTATGTTGGTGTAGAAGTTTCTACAGCAAGTAATTTACCAGCTTACATGGAAAAGAATTTAGGTTTTTTAACTAAAGATATAGCACCTTATATTTCGTTATATTGGGCAAGTTTAATGATTGGAAGATGGACTGGCGCAGTTGAAGCCTTTACAGATAAAATGAGTTTACAAAAAATATTACGTTTTGTTGCACCTTATTTAGCTTTTGGTGTGTTTTTATTTGTAAATGCTATTGCTAAACATGATTTAACGCCATTTTATATTTACGCTTTAATTATCTTAGTTTTAATTGCAGCAGACATCGCTAGTAAAGGAAATCCAGCTCGAATGCTTTTGATTTTTTCATCTCTAGGAATAGTTGCATTATTAGTTGGTATGACTACTGATGGAATGGTTAGTGTGTATGCTTTTACAAGTGTTGGATTGTTTTGTAGTACGCTTTGGCCATGTATTTTTACATTATCAGTAAGTGGTTTAGGAAAACATACCAGTCAAGGAAGTAGTTTTTTAATTATGATGGTTATGGGTGGTGGATTTGTAAGTTTGTTACAAGGATATGTTGCAGATGAAACAACCATTCAAACTAGTTATATAGTAGGGGTTTTATGCTTTGCGTATTTAGCATTTTATGCTTGGAAAGTAAGTGCAATATTAAAAACTCAAGGCATTAATTTTGATAAAAAAGTATCTGGAGGACATTAAAAGTCTTTACTTTAAAAATAAAAAGTCCATCAGATTTAATTCTGACGGACTTTTTTATTAGTATTCTGTATTCTAAATTTTAAATATTCCACCAAAGGCAATCGTACTTTGTAAAAACCAAAAGTTTTGTTTGGCTTTGTCTGCCGTACTGTATGTCGTTCTAATATCATTCATTTCAATATAACCCGTTTTTAATTCGGTTTGAAGGAAAAAATGTTTGTAAAATGTAAAGGTTAATCCCGCTTTTGCAGAAATACCGAATCCGGATAAGTGAAATTCATCATATCTTTCTTTGGCAAATAATTTTGTGTTGGTTTTAGGTAATAAAACACCTGCACCAAAACCTTCTGAAAAATTAATTTGAAATTTATCTGTATTGGGTAAATTAAACCATTTTGAAATATCATCTACACGTGTAATTTCAGAATTTATATAATTTAAGCCATCAGTGTGTTCAAAAGTTAAAAATTTCTCGGTAAGTAACACTTCGTTTCCTGGTAAACTTTCATCAAATGTTCCTTCATTTGGATAATTTCCGCTAAAACCTACTACTTTATATTGCGACAATACATATTTCATATGATCCACTCCCACAGAAATATTATAATGGTCATTAAAAAAATAACCCATTCTAAAATTAGTTTGCGGGATAGTCATTTTTGATGGATTTAAATAATCTATATGATACCCTTTTGGTCTGTCATGGGCTGCTACATTTTCTAAAGTAAAATCGTAATCAGCACCAGTAAATCTTATGTCTGAAGTAGAGTAGTATCCTCTGTTTCCTCCCCAATAAAAGAAGAATTTTCCTTTATTGTGTGCGGTATATTTTTCGCTTTGTATTGGTAAATCAACTAAATTTTCAGTTTGTGCCAAACTTGTTAGCGAAAGCAAAGCAATTAAAAGTGATACAATTTTTTTCATTTGGATGGGGCGAATTCCTATATATTAAAATTTGTTTATAGTTTGTCTGATGGCTACTAATTTTGTCATTAAACCTTCAAAATAGTCTAAATGTAACATGTTTGCGCCATCACTTTTTGCATTTGCTGGATCAAAATGGGTTTCAATGAAAATCCCGTCTACTCCTGTTACAATTCCAGCTTTTGCGATGGTTTCAATCATATCTGGTCTCCCTCCAGTTACACCACTAGTTTGATTAG
>NZ_JBIPMS010000018.1:0-22206 GCF_044368995.1 Flavobacterium sp.
CATTTATAAGCGAACTTACGATTTGAGAATTTTTAGACAATCGGTACAAAGTAATTTTTATAGATTGCACTTTTGGATCTAAAGCCGCTTCTCTTAAAAATCGAATTAAGTAAGAAAATGATTGATATGGCGCGTGCAATAAATAATCTTTTTCCTTAATACTTTGCAACATACTTCCGTCCAAACTTAATCCTTGAATGGGTAGTGGCACATTTTGTTTGTACAATAAATCGTATCTTCCAAGATTTGGAAAATCCATATAATCTCTTCGGTTATGGTATCTTCCTCCTGGAATTATGCAATCCGAACTATCAATTTTCATTCTGTTTAGGAAAAATTCTAAAGTATCCTTATCAATTGCTTGATCATATACAAAACGAACAGGTTCTCCTACTCTGCGCTCTTTAACACTATAAGATATTTTTTCAATTAAACTCTTACTTAAATCTGAATCAAACTCTAATTGGGCATCACGAGTAATTTTTATCATATGAGCGTCAATACTTTCATAATCGAAAATATTAAAAATATGATCCAAACTATATCGAATTACGTCATCTAATAAAATAATATATTGTTTTTCTGAATTAGAAGGTAAAACAACAAACCTGTTTATTGTTTTTGGAATTTCAACAATGGCATATCTAATTTCTTTATCACTTAATAATGGAGAAATTAGTCCTGTTTTGTTTTCATTCATTACCAATTTTACTGCTAAATATCCTGAAGTGTCTTTTATTAAGGGAAATTCAACTAAATCATTTAACATGATGGTAACTAATTCTGGACTTACTTTTTGAATGAAAAAATCTTTAACATATGCTTTTTGGTCTGTATTTATTTGTTTTTCATTAACTATGTAAATCCCCTGCTTTTCAAGTTTTTTTTCTATAACATTTAATATTCGTAAACTTTCCGATTGATGGTCAATTACAATTTCTGTAATATCTTTCAATAACTGTTCTGCTGAAATATCGCCTAATATTGGTTTAGTATCTATCTTTTCTATCGTCATTCTACGAATTGCAGCATAACGAACACGGAAAAACTCATCTAAATTATTGGAAAAAATACCTAAAAATCTAAGTCTATCTAATAAGGGTACATTTTCATCTGCGGCTTCTTGTAAAACTCTAGCATTAAAGGCTAACCAGCTTTTTTCTCTATCTATGTATGGGTTCATTCTAAATTTAAATTCTAATTAATTTTGGAAAGAAATTTTTCTTTAATGTATTGATTTTTAAAGGAATTTATACCTTTAAAACAATATCAAATATAGGCACAAAGGTACTATTTTCAATGATAATTAACAAAAATTGATGAAAATATAACATTTATAAAATCAGCAATTTTAAATAAATGAAAGAAATAATAAACTAAAAACAGCATCAAAACGAGTTTCAATGCTGTTAAAAATACTAATTGTATGCTGCTATAATTTAATTCCTGGTGGTAATAATTGTTGAAATTTTTTATTTTTCCTAAAAAAAGAAACGATTTTTGTGTTTGTTGGAACAACTTTAAACTTTCTTTCCTCTGCAATATCTAAAACAGAAGTTATAAATTGATTTACTTTATCTTCATTTTCGTTTTCGTTGGCACAAAGCTTGGTTAGAAAAATCTTGCGTTCTTGAATGGCATATTCAATTGTTAAAAGTCCACAATCCGTTTTCGTTTCAAATTGTCTTAATAATTCATTGTCTTTAATTTCCTCAACTAGCATAAATTTGGGTTTTAAATACTAACAAATCTTAATTGTTTGTTAAAATGTCTGCAAATTTACAAAAAAATAAAGACAAATCAAGAAGTAAACAAATGAAAATCATAACAATAGAAAATTATTTGTTAAATTTAAATTTTTATATCTAAAAAAGAAACCCAATTAAAATTAAAATTATAATTTTAAGGCACAAAATCATCAAACTAATGTCGAAAATACAAGTTTACTTTGTTCCTGGTTTGGCTGCAAGCATAGAAATATTCGAAAATATAAAATTACCAAAAGAACAATTTGATATGCATTATTTAGAATGGATTTTACCTATGCATCATGAAACCATAAAGAATTACGCTAAAAGAATGTGTGAAAAAGTGAAACATGAAAATTGCGTGTTAATAGGCGTTTCATTCGGAGGAATAGTGGTTCAGGAAATGGCTGAAATAATTAAAACAAAAAAAGTCATTATCATTTCAAGTGTAAAAAGCAACCAAGAATTGCCTATTCACATGAAATTAGCTAAAGCTACAAAATTATACAAAGCATTGCCAACCAGTCTTTTAGGGCAAGTAAACTATTTATCAAGATATGTAAAAGGGAGAGGTTTACTTGCTAAACGAGTTAAATTATACAATAAATATTTATTTATGAAACAAACTAAATATTTAGATTGGGCAATTGAAAATGTATTACTTTGGCAAAGAAATGTTCCTGATGAAAAAGTTATTCACATTCATGGTGATGAAGACATGGTTTTTCCAATTACGAATATCAAAAATTGTATTATTGTAAAGGGAGGCACTCATATCATGATTGTAAATAAATACAAATGGTTAAATAAAAATTTACCGAATTTAATATTAGAATAAAAAAAAACATATAAAATTACCTTAATTTTAAAGACATGACTAAAATTAAACTTATGAAACATCTTAATAAAACATTTTTTTTATTCGCAATATTTTTAATTTGCGGGTTTTTAATTTATGCTTCTTCCTACCAAAATGTACCGAAAAAAAATCATGTAGATTATCCTAGTGAAATGGATTTTTGTGGGGAAAAAGTGCCAACAAATCAAGCAGATGTTAAAGAACGATTAGATAGAGAAATGCTAGTTAATATCAATCTAAATGCCTCAACTGCCATTTTAATTAAAAGAGCGAATAAGGTATTCCCTATTATCGAACCGATATTAGCGAAATATAATGTTCCGGATGATTTTAAATATTTAGCTGTTATTGAAAGCGGGTTAATTAATGCTATTTCACCATCTGGAGCTAAAGGCGTTTGGCAATTTATGCCCGGAACTGCTAAGGAAAGTAAATTAGAAATAACAGAACAAGTAGACGAACGTTATCATATTGAAAAATCTACGCAAGCTGCTTGTGAATATTTAATTAAGGCCAAAAACAAATTCGGAAATTGGACAGTAGCCGCTGCATCATATAATGGGGGTATGACTGGATTACAAAATCACATTAATTTTCAACAAACTTCAGATTATTATAATTTATGGCTAACGGATGAAACGGCTCGTTATATGTTTAGAATTTTAGCTTTGAAAGAAATTATGAAAAATCCAGAAAAATATGGCTATTTAATTCCAAAAGAAGCTTTGTATCCGAAAATTAATACAAAAAAAATAATGGTTGACTCTACTATAACAAATTTGTCTACATTTGCTATAAGCCAAGGTATTAACTATAAAATTTTAAAAACACATAACCAATGGTTGCGTGATAAAAAATTAGATAATCCAACAAAAAAAACATACGAAATTGAAATTCCAATTGAGGGATATTATAAATAAAAATGAAAAGTAAAATGACCCTACAAATAATATTGTCTTTAATTCTTATTGGAATTTTAGCTGGAGTACTAAGCGGATTGGTTGGCGTTGGTGGTGGCATAATTATGGTGCCATTATTAGTCATGTTTTTCGGATTTAATCAACACCAAGCACAAGGTACAAGTTTAGCCGTATTAGCAGTGCCTGTTACAGCTGTTGCGGTTTTTAATTATTATAAAGAAGGGCAAATTAATATAAAATATGCTGCAATTATCGCTATTTTTTTTGTTGTGGGTAGTATTTTTGGAAGCAAATTTGCCTTAACATTAGACCAAAAAATGTTGAAGAAAATTTTTGCTGTGGTTTTACTAGTTATTGCAGGTAAAATGTTGATGGACAAATAATCTAAAACACGTTGAAAAAGAAAAAAATTGTAATCTCTGGAGTAAACATGGTTGAAGGTGGTATTTTTACTATACTTCACAATGTTTTGCAAGAACTTTCTGAATATATCAAAAACAAAGATGTTCAGGTAATTGCATTGGTTCATGATGCTTCTAAATTTAATTTTCCCAACATTCAATTAATCGAACTTCCAAAATCAAAAAAATCTTGGTTGTACCGATTTTATTATGAATATTTTTATTTCAAAAAACTCTCTACAAAAATACAACCCGATGTTTGGCTTTCTTTGCACGATACAACGCCAAGAGTTATCGCTAAAAAACAATTCGTTTATTGTCATCATCCAACCACATTTTTTAAACCAACTTGGAAAGACTGGAAATTTGATTATAAAATTGGTTTTTTTTCCTTGTTGTATGACAATTTATTTAAATTAAATATCAATAAAAATCATACGGTTTTTGTACAACAACATTGGATAAAAGAAATTTTCGAAAAGCGATTTAATATCACCAATGTAAAAGTTGCCATTCCGCAATTTGTGGAAGAAATTTCGAAAGAAAAAATAGCTTTAAACGAAAACAAAATTCATTTTTTCTATCCTAGTTTTCCGAAAAGTTTTAAAAATATTGAATACCTTTTTGAAGCTATCAAATTACTTCCAGAAGAAGTTTTAAATTCGTGTGAATTTCATATTACAGGATTAAAAAACAACACCACCAAATATGTTAACTATTTAAACGAAAAATACAAATCAACTGAAGTAAATCGATTAAAGTTATTAAATAAGCATATGATGTTAAAATATTACAATTCAATTGATTATTTGGTATTTACATCGAAAATAGAAACTTGGGGCTTACCTATTTCAGAAGCAAAAGCACATCATAAAAGCATGCTTCTAGCGAATTTACCTTACGCGAAAGAAGCTTGCGGAAATTATGAAAATGTGTCGTTTTTTAATTTAGAAAACCAAAAAGAGTTAGCTGAAATGATAACGGAAATTGTAGCCAAAAAACATGTCTTTCAAGGCAATAAAACAGCATACAATACCAATGAAGATTTACACAACTGGAAAGAAGTATTCCAATATATATTAACTGATTAAGATGCCATTTTTCACAGTCATAATTCCGCTTTACAACAAAGAAAAGTACATTGAAAATGCGATAATAAGCGTTCTTAATCAAACTTATACAGATTTCAATTTGTTAATCATAAACGATTGTTCTACTGATTCTAGTGCCACAATTGCATCAAAATATAAATCAGATAAAGTTCGAATCTTTAATCACGAAAAAAATGCTGGCTTATCAGCTTCAAGAAATACTGGAATTAATAATGCAAATTCTAATTATATCACATTTTTAGATGCAGATGATTTATGGAAACCAACTTTCTTAGAAAGTATCTTTCAATTGATACAAAGTTTCCCAGAAGCGAGAATTTTTGGCACAAATTATGAAGAAGTTTGGGAATCTGTAATTAAAAAACCTTACAATGGTTCTGAAATTTTACCAATAAATTTTTCAGGTTATATCAACTTTTTCAAAATAAATGTAAAACAAGGTATTTATAATCACGGTTCCGTATGTTTTCATAAAGAAATCTTTGAAAAGGTTGGGTTTTATAATGAAGATATTAGTTTTTCAGAAGACTTAGATTTCAATATTAGAGCCAATTACAATTTTAAATTAGCTTATCATAACTCGGTTCAAATGAGTTATTTTATGCAAACAGAAAACCAACTTACACAAAGTTCATTACATGATAAAACCACTCCAGATTTTGACATTTATGAAGATTGGGCAAAAACAAATTCAGATTTAAAAAAATATCTCGATTTTGAAAGGTATGCTTTAGGAAAGCGTTTAAAGAAAAATAACGATTTGCGTTGGGAAAAAATAATTGTAACAATTGATTCAAGAAACTTAAATTGGAAACAAAATATTCTTTTAAAAATGCCCAGATTTGTTTTAAATACGTTAGAAAAATTGAAGTTGTTTTTATTAAAATTTGGTATAAAAACAAGTACGTATTGATATTCTTTGTGATGCTGAAACAATTTATTACTCTTTTATGAAGCTCAAATACTCCTTATAACTTCTAATATAATCATCTTCTGAAAATTCCTCAGAAGCCAATACCAAACAAACCGAACCTGAAGAAAAGTTTTCTAACTCGCGCCAAATGTTGTTTTCAATCAGCAAACCTTTGTCAGGTCTATTTAAAGTAATAATTTCTTTCGATTTTCCATCTTTTAAAACCACATCAAAACTTCCCGAAATAGCAAGTATAACTTGTTTGAGTTTTTTGTGCGCATGTCCGCCACGTTTTGCGCCACTTGGTACGTCAAATAAATAATATACGCGTTTTACTTCAAATGGAATCGTATCATTTTCAATAACACCAATATTTCCTTTTGTATTGTTTATTTTCGGAATATCTATGATTTTATAACTCATTTTATTTTAATTTATCAAAAACGTTAAACCATTCGTTACCAATATTTTCTATACCAAACTGTTTCACACTTGATACTGCGTTTTCTTTACAATGTAAATATAAATTATTATCTGTTACAAATAGATTCATCGCTTCAATTAGTTTTTCTTTATTGTAGTTTTCAACTAAAATACCATTTTCCATACTTTTAATAATCTCACTTGGTCCTGAATTAAAATCCCAAGTAACAACAGGTAATCGACAAGATAAAGCTTCAATAATAACCATTGGAAAACCTTCAAATTTACTTGCCATTACTAAAAAAAGTGCGTTTTTATAGTATTTAAAAGGGTTCGAAACAAAACCTTCAAAAATAACATAATCTTCCATATTTAACCTTATTGATAAATCAATAAAATCGTCTTTTAACTCCCCATCACCTAAAATAACTAGTTTAATGTTTTTAGAAGGCAATATAGACTTAGCATAAGTTTCTATAATAACATCAAATTGTTTTACGTTGTTTTTGTGCATTCTACCAGCAGCAACTACAAACTCAAAATTAAAATTTAAAAATTCATTGGAATCAATTTTTGTTTGTTTAAAATTGGAAGGATTATAAATTAAACCTGAATTATTATATCCATAATCAGCAGTCACTTTTTTTTGAATTGCTTTTGAAACTGAAATAAATTCAACACAATTTAGATACATTAATTTTGTTAAAATCTTGCTCTTGTTAAAATAATGTTCAAGATGGTAATTATGAACCGTTTGAATAAATTTTGGATAAATAAAGTTATGAATAATCAATTCTTGTAAAAAATATTCTTTGGTTCGAAAATCAATTACACAATCAAAATGATTTTCCCGAAAGAATTTCTTCAAGGCAAAAAAACGCTTGCTTCTACTCCACCAACTATTTCTTTTATCTTTTAAATGTTCTAAATGAAAAAGTTTTCCTGCATAATTATATTCAATTTTACCTGAAAAAACAACGTGATACACTTGAATACCTTGACTTTCAAAATACAATGATAAATCTGATGCAACCCGTTCTGCACCTCCATCTGAAAGCGTTACGGTAACAAAACAAATTTTTAATCTGTGGAATTTTTGAGTCAAAAGATATAGTTTTTAACAAATATAAAAATATTCAAGAAACTACGACTGTCATTCTGTAATTTTATAAATACTTTGTATATTTGAGCATCAATAATTGGAATATAATGACGTTTATTAAAACTACGGAGCAAGCATCAAAATACGAGCATTTAGACAAAATGTCTGTAAACGAATTGCTAACTCACATCAATACAGAAGACAAAACAGTACCATTAGCAGTTGAAAAAGCATTACCTAATATTGAAGTATTAATTGAAAAAATTATTGCTAATATGAAAATAGGTGGCCGCTTATTTTATATCGGTGCTGGTACTTCTGGAAGATTAGGCGTAGTTGATGCTAGTGAATGCCCGCCAACATTTGGTGTAAATTTTGATACCGTGATTGGAATTATTGCTGGTGGCGATACTGCAATTAGAAAAGCTGTTGAATTTGCTGAAGATGATAAAAACCAAGCTTGGAAAGATTTACAAGCCTGGAATATTAATGAAAATGACGTAGTTATTGGTATAGCAGCTTCAGGAACGACACCTTATGTTATTAGTGGCTTACAGAGATGTAATGAAAACCGTATTACTACAGGAAGTATCAGTTGCAATGCAAATAGTCCGCTTTCGCAAACAGCAAATTACCCTATTGATGTAATTGTAGGTCCTGAATTTGTTACTGGAAGTAGCAGAATGAAAGCTGGAACAGCACAGAAATTAGTTTTAAATATGATTTCTACAACCACTATGATTGCACTTGGAAAAGTAAAAGGTAATAAAATGGTAGACATGCAATTGAGTAATGACAAATTAATTGACAGAGGCATAAGAATGATAATGGAAGAAATTCCTGTATCTTATGAAACTGGAGAAAAATTGTTACAAGAGCATGGAAGTGTAAGAAAAGCTATTGATTATTATACTAGCCAAAAATAAATAAATCATGTCTGTAAATAAAGCCATTTTAAACAAAGGACTTCGCATATTATTAGGTTCATTACCTACACTTTTTGCGGGTGTGTTTGTTTTAAATAGTAGTTTTAAAAACCAAAAGCATCCTTTATTTATTTATGTTGCGATTTTGGGTGTCATTATTTGTGGCTTTGCTGTTTTTTTAATGTTTAAAGGAATTAACACAATAATGAAAAGCATGTTTGAAAAATAAAAAATGAAAAAAATACTACTATTATTAGCATTAACACTTGTTTCTTGTTACAATCAAGAAAGAACTTGTAAAGACTTTAAAACTGGAAACTTCACTTCAGAAACCACTTTTGATGGCAAAAAACTAAGCAGTGCATTTGAAAGAAATGATTCTATTCAAATTGAAAATTATAATGCTATTATTGATACTTTTTCTATCCGATGGATAAATGATTGTGAATATATTTTAGAAAATGTAAAGCCAAAAAACAGAGCTGAAAAAAAAGCGGTTCACGTTAAAATACTAAATACCAAAGACTCAAAATATAATTTCGAATATTCATTTGTTGGCGATGCAAAAAAACAGTTTGGTTCTGTAACTAAATTGTAATTTTCTTCGTAAAATAGTAGTAAGTTTTTATTTAAAACAAACAATATCATAATAACCTATAACAATTACATGGAAATTTTAACCAACCCAGATGCTTGGATAGCATTATTAACTTTAACTTTTTTAGAAATTATTCTTGGAATTGATAATATTGTATTTTTATCAATTGTGTCTGGTAAATTAGATGAAAAAGACCAACCAAAAGCCAGAAGAATTGGATTATTGTTAGCGATGGCTTTCCGAGTTGTATTGCTTTTTGGTATAACTTGGGTTATGAACTTAAAAAAATCATTCTACGATTTTGATTTAGGATTTTTATCAGGAGGAATTTCTGGTCAAAGCTTAATTATTTTTGGTGGTGGCTTGTTTTTATTATACAAATCTGTATCTGAAATACATCATAAATTAGAAGGCGAAGAAGAAGGTACAAATGGAAAAGCGAGTAATTCATTAGGTGCCGCTATTTTACAAATTGCTTTATTAAACATTGTTTTCTCTTTTGATAGTATTTTAACTGCTATTGGTTTAGTTAGTGCTGCAGAACCACCAGTAGGATTTGGAACAGCTGGTGCCATAGAAATTATGATTATGGCAATTATAATTTCAATAATTATTATGATGATTTTTGCAGGACCAGTGAGTAAATTCGTAAACAATCACCCAACCATACAAATTTTAGGATTATCGTTTTTAATTTTAATTGGAGTCATGCTTTTAGCAGAAGGATCACACTTAGCTAACTTTAAATTCTTTGGCGGAGAGACCGTCCATAGTATTCCAAAAGGATATTTATATTTCGCTATTTTCTTCTCTTTATTTGTGGAATTTTTAAATCTAAAAATGAAGAAAAACAGCAAGAAACCCGTGGTTTTATACAACAGTAAAATTATGGATGAAAAATTAAAAGATGCGGATGTATCGAATTAAAAAAAACCTGACAGGTTTCAAAAACTTGTCAGGTTGTATTTGAAGTTTACTCTAAACTCAACGTTATTTGTCCGTCACCACCAGGTTCAATATTGAAATCTTGAGTTTCAGAATCAATCTCTTCAGAAACAATTTCTTCTGGTTCGTCTAAAATCTCTTCAAAAGGTAATGATTCTAATATATTTATTTGTTTAATTTTATCTGTTGTCAATTGGTTTCCAAGTGCTTTAATTCCTTTAACGGCAATAAACTCATCTAAATTTATAATCTGATTGTCTTTTTGTATGCCTTTTACTTTCGCATAAACTATTTCAGCCATAGGCAACCAATCTGTTGAAATGATTTCTAATTGAGATTTTTCGTGCTCAGTTATAAAAATTTCTTCTTTGTTTTCGTTTTCAATTAAGAAACGTTTTATAAAATAACGGTCTTTTTCCCCATCGAAATAAATAGCAGAAATTGGTTTTTTCGGATGCCATTTTTCCATTACAATCATGTCTTCATCAAAATGCGTAGTCAATTCAGGAATAATGGTTTTTATTTTCCCCGATTGATTCGCTACAAGGATTCTGTCGTTTGGTTTGAATTCGCCCAACAACTCGCCTCTTCCATCAACATTTAAACGATGAACTGTATCATCAAACCAAATTTTTCTTGGTCGAAGTGTTGAAATTCCTTTTTCTTTTAATTCAATTTTCTTGATTGGATATTTTGTAACCGTATTTCCCTTACTTGCACGACCTTTAATGGCAATATCTGAAAAATCTTGGTCCCATTTCAGTTTCTTAATACTTCCAACTTGGCGCAATAAAATAGTCACCACCTCAGCTTCCCCATTAGGATTGGCAGAAAAATATAAGACTTGTGAACCTGGCTTTTCTTGCGTTAAATCGTAGAATTTATCACGAGTTACACCAGAAACATTAAATCGTTTAATAAATGTAGCACCGTTTTTACCATCACGATAAATCATATTATAAATGGTACGTTTGTCGTTTTTATCAAAAACCGCAATATGAATGATATCTTTGCCAACGAACTTTTTGTCGTCTACTTTAGCAATCATTATTCTTCCATCTCTCAGGAACACAATTACATCATCAATATCTGAACAATCGGCCACATATTCATCTTTCTTTAAGCTTGTTCCAAAGAAACCTTCTTCTTTGTTTACATATAATTTGGTATTACGTAAAACTACTTTCGTAGCTTCAATCGTATCGAAACTTCTTAATTCGGTTTGGCGTTCTCTTCCTTTTCCGTATTTTTCTTTAAGTCGTGTGAAATAATCAATAGCAAAATCAATTAGATTGTCTAAATGATGTTGCACTTCTTTCATTTCATCTTCTAATTTCGAAATAAAATCGTCCGCTTTGTCCGAATCGAAACGCGTAATACGAATCATTGGAATTTGCGTTAATTTCTGTAAATCTTCATCTATAATATCACGAACAAATGACTTTTTGAACGGTTCAAATTGGTTGTATAAATATTCATAAAGTGTTTCTCTATCCGAATACAATTTGAAATCGATATACATTTCTTCACGAATGAAGATTTTTTCTAAAGTAGAAAAATGCCATTTCATTTTTAATTCTTCTAATTGAATTTCTAATTCTTTACGAAGTAGCACAACCGTTCTTTCTGTCGAAATTTTCAACATATGAGAAACACCAACAAAAAGTGGTTTATTATCTTCAATAACACAACCTAATGGCGCTACAGAAGTTTCACAAGCCGTAAAAGCATACAACGCATCAATAGATTTATCTGGTGAAACACCAGGGAAAAGATGAATTAATATTTCTACCTCAGCAGCGGTATTGTCTTCAATCTTTTTAATTTTTATTTTCCCTTTTTCATTGGCTTTCAAAATACTATCAATCAAAGTTGACGTATTCGTTGAAAACGGAATTTGAGTAATGACTAACGTTTGCTTATCTAATTGCGAAATTTTAGCTCGCACTCGCACCCTACCACCACGCATTCCATCATTATAATTTGAAACATCTGCTATACCAGCCGTTTGGAAATCAGGATAAATGGTAAATGGTTTTCCTTTTAGAATTTTTATTGAAGCGTCAATTAACTCGATAAAATTATGAGGCAAGACTTTAGTGGATAACCCAACCGCAATTCCTTCAGCTCCAGAAGCTAATAATAATGGGAATTTTACTGGTAAATTATTTGGTTCTGCTCTACGACCATCGTAAGAAACACCCCAATCGGTAATTTTTGGAGAGTACAATACTTCTAAAGCAAATTTTGACAAACGTGCTTCAATGTAACGAGAAGCAGCAGCGCTGTCGCCGGTTAAAATATTTCCCCAGTTCCCTTGACAATCGATAAGCAATTCACGCTGTCCGATTTGCACCATAGCATCACCAATACTTGCATCTCCGTGAGGATGATACTGCATGGTATGTCCCACTACATTCGCCACTTTATTATAACGACCATCATCCAACTCCTTCAAAGAGTGCATTATACGACGTTGCACGGGTTTGAAACCATCTTCAATAGCAGGAACAGCACGCTCTAAAATCACATACGAAGCGTAATCCAAAAACCAATCTTTGTACATTCCTGTTACTTTGGTAATGGTATCTTCAGGATTTTCGTCGTTTTCGTAAAAATGTTGTCCTTCGAAGTGTTTAGCTGCTACTTCAATAATTTCTTCAGAAAGTGCTTCTTCTTGATTGTCATCAAATGAATTTTCCTCTGAATTCGTATTTTCAGTATTTTCTTCCTCTGGATTTATGTTTTCTTCTTCGTCTTTCATTTATCTGAATTTTTTTTCTCTGAATTCATTTCAGAGTTTCAGTATGTTTATTATTATCTTTTAAACTTCCTCTTCCACTACATCTAATTCCACCTTCAAGTTATTAATGATAAACTCTTGACGGTCGGGTGTGTTTTTACCCATATAGAATTCTAATAATTTCTCAATAGACGTGGCTTTATCCAGCATTACTGGATCGAGACGAATGGTTTCTCCAATGAAATTTTTAAACTCATCTGGCGAAATTTCTCCTAATCCTTTAAATCGGGTAATTTCTGGTTTTGGCTTTAGTTTTTCCATTGCAGCCCTTCGTTCTTCTTCCGAATAACAATAAATGGTTTCTCGCTTATTTCGAATTCTAAAAAGTGGTGTTTGTAAAATATACAAATGCCCTTCTTTTATCATTTCAGGAAAAAACTGTAAGAAAAACGTAATCAACAACAAACGAATGTGCATACCATCGACATCGGCATCGGTAGCAATTACGATATTGTTGTAACGTAAATCTTCCATACTTTCTTCAATATTTAGTGCCGCTTGCAATAAATTAAATTCCTCGTTTTCGTACACAATTTTTTTACTCATTCCATACGAATTTAATGGCTTACCACGTAAACTAAATACGGCTTGAGTATTTACATCACGACTTTTAGTAATTGAACCAGAAGCTGAATCTCCCTCAGTAATAAAAAGCGTACTTTCTAAACTTCTTGGGTTTTTAGAATCCGTTAAATGTACTCTACAATCGCGTAATTTTTTATTGTGTAGATTGGCTTTCTTTGCTCTGTCTTTCGCCAATTTTCTAATTCCAGATAATTCTTTACGCTCGCGTTCGGCTTGAAGAATTTTACGAAGTAAAGCATCTGCAACTTCTGGATTTTTATGTAAGAAATTATCTAACTTCGTTTTCATAAAATCGTTAACAAACGTACGAACCGAAGGGGCATTTGGTCCCATATCAGTTGAACCCAATTTGGTTTTGGTCTGACTTTCAAAAACAGGTTCTTCCACACGCACCACAATTGCCGAAACAATCGATTTACGAATATCTGACGCTTCAAAAGGTTTGTTATAAAACTCTTTTATAGTTTTAACTAACGCTTCACGAAAAGCACCTAAATGCGTGCCGCCTTGCGTGGTGTTTTGCCCGTTTACAAAAGAATAAAATTCTTCAGAATATTGGGTTTTACTGTGAGTTATGGCGACTTCAATATCATCACCTAAAAGGTGAATAATTGGATACACCATATCTTCTTCAGCAATAGTTTCTTCTAATAAATCTTTTAAACCATTGTCTGAAAAATATTTTTCGCCGTTATAATATATTGTTAAACCCGTATTTAGGTAACAATAATTTTTAAGCATTTTAATGATGTACTCGTTACGATATTTGTAGTTTTTAAAAATAGCTTCATCGGCAACGAAAGATACTTTTGTTCCTTTACGTTTCGTTGATTCAATTACATCTTCTTCAAGTGTTAAATTACCTGCTGAAAATTCGGCTGCTTTTTGCTGGTTATCTCGAACAGATTCCACTCGGAAATAATTAGACAAAGCATTAACTGCCTTAGTTCCTACTCCATTTAAACCTACGGATTTTTTAAAGGCTTTAGAATCGTATTTTCCACCGGTATTCATTTTAGAAACTACATCGACTACTTTTCCTAACGGAATACCACGACCATAATCGCGTACCGTCATCATTTTATCTTTTAAGGTAACTTCAATTACTTTTCCAGCGCCCATTACAAATTCATCGATACAGTTATCGAGCACTTCTTTTAATAAAATATAAATACCATCATCTGGTGAGGAACCATCCCCTAACTTACCAATATACATCCCTGGACGCATTCGGATATGCTCTTTCCAGTCGAGTGAACGTATATTATCTTCGTTATATTGATCTTGTTGGTCTTGCATAATCGGATTTTGTATTTGTTGCAAGATAAAGGATTTCATTAAAAAATAAAAATGGTTTTTGAAGAAGTTATTAAGAAGTTTTCAGTTATAGAATATAGAGAATAGAATATAGAAAATAGACTTGAAACTACAATTAAATTTAATGCTTAGTATATGCAAATGAAAACTTTAGGCAATAAAAAAACCGTAACATTTCTGAAACGGTTTACTCTATATTCTCTATTTTCTCAAATTACACGTTAAAACGAAAATGCATCACATCACCATCTTTTACGATGTATTCTTTTCCTTCTACTCTTAATTTTCCTGCTTCTTTACATTTTGCTTCTGTACCGAAATTGGAATAATCTTCAAAAGCGATTACTTCAGCACGAATAAATCCTTTTTCAAAATCGGTATGAATTACTCCTGCCGCTTGTGGAGCTGTGTCTCCAACTTGGATTGTCCAAGCCCTAACTTCTTTAACACCAGCAGTAAAATACGTTTGCAAGTTTAATAATTTATAAGCCGCACGAATTAAAACTGCAGAACCTGGCTCAGATAATCCCATATCTTCTAAAAAAATCTGACGTTCTTCATAGCTTTCTAGTTCTGTGATATCAGCTTCTGCACCTACAGAAAGTATGATTACTTCTGCATCTTCATCTTTTACTAATTCTCTAACTAAATCAACATATTTGTTTCCGTTCACTGCCGAAGCTTCATCCACGTTACAAACATATAATACAGGTTTAGCTGTAATTAACTGAAAGGCATCATATAAAGCGGCTTCTTCAATTCCATTTGGTTCAACCGTTCTTGCCGATTTTCCTTGTAATAAGGCTTCTCTAATTTTATCTAAAATACTCTTTTCAATTTTAGCTTCAGCATTTCCAGTTTTTGCACCTTTATTTGCTTTTTCCAAACGTTTTTCAACAGTTTCTAAATCTTTTAATTGCAATTCGATATCGATAGTTTCTTTATCACGAATTGGATTTACATTTCCATCAACGTGAACGATGTTATCATTATCAAAACAACGTAGTACGTGAATAATCGCATTACATTCTCTAATATTTCCTAAAAACTGATTCCCTAAACCTTCACCCTTACTTGCGCCTTTGACTAAACCAGCAATATCAACAATATCAACAGTAGCCATTTGTACGCGTTCTGGTTTTACCAATTCTTCTAATCGATTGATTCTTGGATCTGGTACATTTACAACACCAATATTTGGCTCAATAGTACAAAACGGAAAATTAGCACTTTGTGCTTTTGCATTGGATAAACAATTAAATAATGTTGATTTTCCTACGTTGGGTAATCCTACAATTCCTGCTTTCATATTTTAAAGCCCCTAAATTGCCGAAGGGGACTTCACATCGGTTCTATTATATTATATTATTATTTTACTATCAAAAACACCTCTTTGGTGTTTGAGAATTTTATTCGTTATGCATAAATGCTTGTCTGTTTAAAAGTGTTTCCTCACTTTCTACATGATTATCGTCTGGCACACAACAATCAACTGGACAAACTGCCGCACATTGAGGTTCGTCATGAAATCCTTTACATTCAGTACACTTTCCTGGAACGATGTAATATAAATCATCAGAAACTGGCGTTTGTGCCGCATCTGCATCAATTTCTGTTCCGTCTGGTAAAACTATTTTTCCTGAAAGTTTCGTGCCGTCTTTCCAACGCCAATCATCTGCACCTTCATATATTGCTGTATTTGGACATTCTGGTTCACAAGCCCCACAATTAATACATTCGTCTGTTATTATAATTGCCATTTTATTTTGTCTTAATGTTGAAAAGTCACAATGTCAATTGTCATAAATCTTTTTACTTTAAGACGTTAGACTTTCGACATATTATATTAATTTTGTGCAAAAATACAACGTAAACTAAATATAAACAAGTTACACATGTTACAAATTGAAATAAAAAATAATTTTGTTGAATTAGGAAAGTTTTTATGCCAATTTTCTTTAAATAATAATCAACAAAATGACCAAGTAAAATATAATGATTTGTTTTTTAACTCGTTTATAGATTTAATCGCCTTGTCGCAATCACACAATAATTGGTTTACACCTGACAATGTACATTTTAGCATTTCAAGTTGGTCTGAAGCATTAACTGAAAACAACTTAAATCAGTGGCTTTCTGCTTACAGTTTCACTGAAAAAGAACCTAAAAATGTGGGTTTAATATTAGCAGGAAATATACCTTTAGTTGGTTTTCACGATTTTTTATCCGTTTTAATTTCTGGAAATAATGTTTTGGTTAAAACTTCGAGTAAAGACGATTATTTAATTAAATTTTTAACTAAATATTTAATTGCTTTAGACAATCGATTTAATGAAAAAATAACTTTTGTTGAAGGTAAATTAGAAAATTTTGATGCCGTTATTGCCACTGGAAGTAACAATACTGCAAGATATTTTGAATATTACTTTAAAAACAAACCTTCCATTATTAGAAAAAGTAGAAATTCAGTCGCTGTTTTAACAGGAAATGAAACTCCAGAAGAAATGACTTTGTTAAGCGAAGATGTTTTTAGATATTTTGGATTAGGTTGCCGCAATGTATCTAAAATTTTTGTGCCTAAAAATTATAATTTCGATGCTTTTTTTAACGGAATGTACGCTCAAAAAGACGTGATTTATTACGAGAAATACGCTAATAATTACGATTATAATAAAGCCGTTTTTTTAATGAGTAATTTTCAATTGTTAGATAACGAATTTTTAACCATTAAGGAAGACATCAGTCATGCCTCCCCTATTTCTTCAGTTTTTTATGAATATTACGAAGATATAAATGAAATTAAAACGCGTTTAAATCAAGATTCAGAAATCATTCAATGTGTAGTTTCGAACGGAATTATTGAAAATTCAGTTTATTTTGGGAATACTCAGAAACCAAATTTATGGGACTATGCAGATAATGTAGATACTTTAGATTTTCTAAATAATTTATAAAATGTCAGTTTCAAAAATTAGTACTATTATCAAAGCACAAAAAGAAAAAGAAGTGCATAAACACCAACCTAAATTTAATTTGGAGGCGAAAGTAAATTCAAATAGAAAAACCTCAAAAAAAAAGTAATTGGTTTCGAAATCGATATTGTTAATAAGTAAACTCAATTTCATTTATTTAATTTTTGGAAGTTTTTCTAAAAACCTGAAATTTGTATTAAACTACAACCAAGACCATGAAAAAACACAATTATAGCGCAGGACCTTGTATCTTACCACAAGAAGTATTTGAAAAATCAGCTCAAGCCATTTTAAATTTTAATAATTCCGATTTATCGTTATTAGAAATATCACACAGAAGTAAGGATTTTGTTGCTGTAATGGATGAAGCTCGCGCTTTAGCATTAGAACTTTTAGGATTAGAAAACAAAGGATATCAAGCTTTATTTTTGGCTGGCGGTGCGAGTTTAGAATTCTTAATGGTTCCTTACAACTTAATGAAAGTTGATGGAAAAGCAGCTTATTTAGATACAGGAACTTGGGCAAACAACGCCATAAAAGAGGCCAAACATTTTGGAGAAACTATTATTGTTGGTTCTTCAAAAGATGCCAATTATAATTTCATTCCAAAAAATATAGAAATTCCAACTGATGTCAATTATTTTCACTGTACTAGTAATAATACAATCTTCGGAACCCAGATGAAATCATTTCCAAAAACAAATGTACCTATGGTTTGCGATATGAGTTCGGATATTTTTTCAAGAACATTAGATTTTTCACAATTTGATATCATTTATGCAGGGGCACAAAAAAATATGGGACCTGCTGGAACTACATTGGTAGTAATAAAAGAAGAAATTCTTGGGAAAACAGGGCGTTATATTCCAAGTATCTTGGATTATGAAAAACATATAAAAGCTGAAAGCATGTATAATACACCGCCGGTGTTTTCTGTTTACGCTTCCTTATTAACCTTAAAATGGTTGAAAAATTTAGGTGGAATTGCAGCTATTGAAAAAATAAATAATGAAAAAGCACATTTGCTATATTCAGAAATTGACAGAAATCCGTTATTTAAAGGTACGGCATCAGTTGAAGACAGAAGCATCATGAACGCAACATTTGTTTTAACAGACGAAAGTTTAGCAGAAAAGTTTGATGCGATGTGGAAGGCCGCAGAAATTTCTGGATTGACTGGGCACCGTTCTGTTGGAGGTTACCGTGCTTCTATGTACAATGCATTGCCATTGGAAAGTGTTCAAGTATTGGTAGACGTAATGAAAGAATTGGAAAAACTATAAAATAAAAAACAATTTATCCCTTGATTGAATCTTTTAATTATTCAATCTTTTAATCAAAAAATATGAAAGTATTAGCAAACGACGGAATTTCAAAAAGCGGAATTACTACATTAGAAAAAGCCGGTTTTGAAGTCATTACAACAAAAGTAGCACAAGAACAGGTAGCCAATTACATCAATGCCAATGATGTACAAGTAATTTTGGTAAGAAGTGCGACAAAAGTAAAACAAGACATTATTGATGCTTGTCCAGGATTAAAGATTATTGGTCGTGGCGGTGTTGGAATGGATAATATTGATGTAGAATATGCGCGATCAAAAGGAATTCATGTAATTAACACGCCTGCTTCATCATCTGAAAGTGTAGCCGAATTGGTTTTTGCGCATTTATTTTCAGGCGTTCGATTTTTACACGATGCCAATAGAAATATGCCTTTAGAAGGTGATACCAATTTCGATGGATTAAAAAAAGCCTACGCTGATGGTTTAGAATTACGAGGAAAAACTATTGGAATTATTGGATTCGGAAGAATTGGTCAGGCGGTGGCAAAATTAGCTTTAGGAATTGGAATGAAAGTAATTGCAGCGGATAAATATATTAACGAAGCTGTAATTAGAGTTGATTTTTATAACGGTCAATTTATAAATGTAGATATCATAACAGAACCATTAGAAGATGTTTTAAAACATTCTGATTTTATTACACTTCACGTTCCAGCGCAAGACGGTTATGTTTTAGACAAAGCCGAATTTGAAATGATGAAAAACGAGGTGGGAATTGTAAATTGTGCTCGTGGTGGCGTAATTAACGAAATTGCTTTAATTGAAGCCATCGAAAACGGAAAAGTATTATTTGCGGGTTTAGATGTGTTTGAAAACGAGCCAACTCCAGAAATTCAAATATTAATGCAACCAAAAATTTCATTAACACCTCATATTGGTGCGGCAACATTAGAAGCGCAAGACAGAATTGGTACCGAATTAGCCGAACAAATAATTAGTTTATTGAAAAACAAATAATTAAAATAGCCAATATGTTTACCAAAAATAAAATTTAGTCTCGATTTTTCGGGACTTTTTTTTATCTTTGCACCGATAAATTTTTATAAAATGAATAGGTTAAAAAAACGTTGGAATATTTCAAGTAATTGGCAATTAGCAAGCATTTTGATTGTTTTTGCCATCACAGGTTTTAGCTCATTACAACTAGCAAAACCCTTCCTTTCATTAATTGGAATTCCCGAAAACTTTGAACCACATTGGCTGTATCGTATTTTACGATTGGTGTTAATTTTTCCTATTTATCAAGTACTACTTATTTTTATTGGTTTTCTATTTGGACAATTTACATTTTTTTGGAACTTTGAAAAGAAAATGTTGAATAAAATGAAATTAGGTTTTCTTGTAAATTTTGTAGAAGAAAAAATACTGAAAAAATAAAAACTTAATATAAACTAAACCTATTTCTGTCTTACAATTGAAGTAAAAAATTGTAATTTTGCATTTTGATAAAAATTGTATGCAACACACAGAAAATTCTATTGAAATTATTGGGGCTCGTACTCATAATTTAAAAAATATTGATGTTACCATTCCTCGTGAAAAATTAGTGGTTATTACAGGTTTATCAGGTTCTGGAAAATCATCATTAGCTTTTGATACGATTTATGCGGAAGGGCAACGTAGATACATCGAAACCTTTTCTGCCTATGCTCGTCAGTTTTTAGGCGGATTAGAACGTCCCGATGTAGATAAAATAGACGGACTTTCTCCAGTGATTGCTATTGAACAAAAAACAACCAATAAAAGTCCACGTTCAACTGTTGGAACGATTACGGAAATTTACGATTTTCTTAGATTATTATTTGCACGTGCCGCAGATGCATTCAGTTACAACACGGGTGAAAAAATGGTTTCCTATTCGGATGAACAAATAAAAGAATTGATTTATCAAGAATTTGACGGAAAAAAAATTAACATTTTAGCTCCTGTAATTCGTTCCCGAAAAGGGCATTATCGAGAGTTATTTGAACAAATTGCCAAACTAGGTTTTTTAAAAGTGCGTGTAAACGGCACCATAAAAGATTTGGAATATGGCATGAAAGTAGATCGGTACAAAACACACGATATTGAAATTGTAATTGACAGAGTGGCTGTAAAAAAAGACGAGGACACCGACAAACGATTAACCGAAAGTATCAAAGTAGCTATGCATCACGGTGATGATATTATGATGGTAATTGAACAAGATGCTCAAGAAGTTCGGTTTTATAGTAGAAGTTTAATGTGTCCTACTTCTGGTATTTCATATCCCAATCCGGAACCAAATAATTTCTCCTTCAATTCACCAAAAGGGGCTTGTTCTAACTGTAATGGTTTAGGAATGGTAAACGAAATTAATCTGCAAAAAATTATTCCTAACCCAAAATTATCTATAAAATTGGGTGGTTTTGCACCATTAGGAGAATATAAAAGCACTTGGATTTTTAAACAATTAGAATTTATTGGTGAAAAATATGGTTTTAAAATAACGGATACTATCGATACTATTCCTGCGGAAGCGATGGAAATGATTTTATACGGTGGAAACGAAAAATTTTCAGTGGTTTCTAAAGTGATGGGAATTACTAAAGATTATAAAATTGACTTCGAAGGTATATCCAATTTCATAAAAAATCAGTTTGAACAATCAGAATCGGCAAGTATCAAGCGTTGGGCTAAAGAATTTATGGACGAAAACGAATGTTCTGAATGTCAAGGCACGCGTTTACGTAAAGAAGTATTGTATTTTAAAATCAACGGAAAAAGTATTGGCGATATAGTTCAAATGGATATTGTAGAATTACAACAGTGGTTTTCTGATTTACCCAATCACTTAACAGATAAACAACAAACCATATCACACGAAATTTTAAAAGAAATTAACGCGCGGATTAATTTTTTACTAGATGTTGGTTTAGATTATTTATGTTTGAACAGAAGTTCGAAAACACTTTCTGGCGGAGAAGCACAACGTATTCGTTTGGCGACTCAAATTGGTTCGCAACTGGTGGGCGTTTTGTATATTTTAGACGAGCCAAGTATCGGATTACATCAACGTGATAATGAACGATTGATAAAATCATTAGAAAGTTTACGCGATATTGGCAACTCGATTTTGGTTGTAGAACACGACAAAGATATGATAGTTCGTGCCGATCATGTTATAGATATAGGTCCGAAAGCAGGAAAATATGGCGGACAAATTATTAGCCAAGGCACGCCGGCTGAATTATTAAAAGAAAATAAAATTACTGCGCA
>NZ_JBIPMS010000094.1:0-6595 GCF_044368995.1 Flavobacterium sp.
TTGGTATTTGTGGACTGGAGCCATTTCAATTGCCACTTTCCTTTTAGCGCTAATAATAAAACCCATTTACTTAATTTCATTTATTGGAATATTTATGGTGATTCATTTTATATTTAATCGACTGATTTCTCGGAATCCTATTGTTTACGGATTAATTTTTATAGCAATATCACTTTTTTCCTTTTCGGTTAGTTATGTATATGATAAAGTTTTAGAGCCCCACCAAAAAGATCGTATTAATGTACTTTTAGGAAAAGATGTAAACATGAAAGCCGAAGGATACAATTTAAATCAATCTATGATAGCTATTGGTTCAGGAGGATTTTTTGGTAAAGGTTACTTAGAAGGTACACAAACAAAAGGCGGTTTTGTGCCAGAGCAACATACGGACTATATTTTTACAACGGTTGGTGAAGAATGGGGATTTGTAGGAAATGTAATAGTTATTGGATTATTTGTAAGTTTATTTTTGCGAATATTATTCCTTGCAGAACGCCAAAAAACTAGATTTAGCAGGGTGTATGGTTATTGTGTAGCCACCTATTTATTTACTCACTTTTTTGTAAATATTGCCATGTTAATACGTTTGTTTCCTACTATTGGCATACCACTACCTTTTTTCTCCTATGGTGGTTCTAGTTTGTGGGCATTTACTATTATGCTATTTATATTTATAAAATTAGATGCCAATAAAGTCAATGAATGGTAAAACTATTATTTATAATGAGAACTAAAAATATATTTCATAAAAGAGTAACAACTTTATGTATTATATTGATATTGTTTTTTGTAAATAGTAAGTTATATTCCCAAATTATTTATACTGATATACCTGACGCCACTCCTAACGCGACATTTTCTTTGGATTTAAATAATGATACGGTTGTTGATTTTATAATTTATTTTGGAGGAAGTGCAAGTACAATTGGAGTTATGTGTAATCCGCAAAACAACAATGCTTATTCAGGAAATTTTGTTAATGAAACTTATTTACCATGGTCATTATCAACATCTAATACAATTTGTGCATCACTTGCAACATGGTATGATTTTAATAATCCCGGCACTTTGGCATTGGGAACAAATATTGGCTACTGGGTAGGCGCTTCAGATAAATATTTAGCACTAAAACTAATTGTAGGCACAAACACATACTATGGCTGGGCACGGATAGATATTCTGGCAAATTCTGCCTCTTTTACTATAAAAGATTATGCCTATGAAAGTACTCCAAATGCTTGTATACAGTCGGGACAAAATAACTTAGATATTACTGAATATACAGATAAAAATCTTATTTCAATCTTTCCTAATCCTTTTGTAGCTTCAACTACTATTCAAACAAATAGGAATTTAAAAAATGCCAACTTGAACATTTATAATTCATACGGGCAAATAGTTAAACAAGTTAATAATCTTTCGGGCCATACAATTTCATTATCACGTGATGCACTTTTAAGTGGACTATATTTTGTTAAACTAACAGAAGAAAATAATGTTATTGCCGATGAAAAAATACTAATTACAGATTAATTTTGTAGTTTTCAAAATCGAAACGATTAACAAAAACAATAGTAAACTAAAAAGCCATTCAAGAAGAAAATGAATGGCTTTTTATATATAAAAATTCGTTATTTTGAGGCTAATTTTTCTTTTAATTTTTTATCTTTTTTAGTTTTAACAATAGGTTTGTTTGTATCTAAAACAGTTAAATCAGTTAATACATTTAATGTTTCTGTCATATAAATATCTTTTACTAATTCAGCATGCCACCTTTCGCGTTTTTCTTTTAACAATTCATCTTTAGCTATTAATTCTGATTCGTATGGTAAAGAAGTAAAATTTAGGTTGTTTTTATATTTTTCAAGACTCTTAAATTTTTTAGTTTGCGATTCAATATCGGCAATTTCTTTTTTATAGGCAGTATAATTTAAACTTATAGTATTGTCTTCTTTTCTATCGTTAATCCATTTTGCATTTTCGGAAATTAAATTAAAGTTATCATTAGTAGCAATTCTTTTTTTACTATTCGCAATTACTTTTTCAAAGTTTTGAAATAATGGTGTATAAATTGCTGGCTCAATTTTATCCCATGGCAAAGCACTTTTTTCATCTTTTTCACCTGTTTGCATAAAGCTAAAACGATCTGGCATTACAATATCACTTTTTACACCTTCTAATTGTGTAGAGCCGCCATTTACTCTATAAAATTTTTGAGTAGTGGTTTTTAAAGCGCCTAATTCTCCGTATTGATTGCCACGAACAAACTCGTTTAATTCAAATACATTCTGAACAGTCCCTTTTCCATACGATTGCTTACTTCCAATAATAATTCCTCTATTATAATCCTGAATTGCAGCGGCAAATATTTCTGATGCTGAAGCCGAATAATTATTAATCATTACTACTAAAGGACCATTCCATTGTACTTTAGGATCAGAGTCTGGTAAAATTTGAGCTTTACCACCTGCTGGTTTTACTTGAACTACTGGGCCTTTATCAATAAATAAACCTGTCATTTTAACTACCGTTTCTAAAGATCCACCACCATTATCACGTAAATCCATTACAATACCTTGTACATTCATAGCTTTTAATCTTTCGACTTCAATAGCTACGTCTTTAAAGGCATCTCTGTTAGATCTATTTTCAAAAGTTTGGTAAAATTTCGGTAAATAAATCACCCCAAATAACTTCCCGTCTTTTTGTACAACGGTAGATTTTGCGAAGGTTTCTTCAGTTTCTACTTCGTCCCTTATAATTGGAACTACTTTAACTGAACCGTCTACTTTTTTAACGGTAAGTTTCACCAAAGTTCCTTTTGGTCCTTTTATTTTTTTTATCACGTCGTCTAATCGCATGCCTGCAATGTCAATCGCCTCCTCATTTGCTTGGGCTACTTTAATAATAACATCGCCTTGTTCTAATAATTTACCTCGCCATGCAGGGCCTCCACTTATTAATTCAGACACTTCAATACCTTCATTTTTCTTTTGTAAACGCGCACCAATTCCTTCAAATTTTCCACTCATACTTACATCAAATTTCTCTTTATCTTCTGGAGAAAAATAATATGTGTGTGGGTCGTATTGCGTTACAATCGCATTGATATAAACGGTAAACCAATCTTCACGCGTTAATTCAGCAATGAAACTAAAATTATTATTTAAATTACTTTCTGTAGTTTTTCTAGCGGTTTTTTCTAATTCTTCAAATGATTTTGGCTCGGTTTTTTGAGCCAGTTTTTCTTCTTTAGTAGCACTCGATTCATCTAAAATTTCAGACTTTAAAGCGTTTTGAATGTCTTCTTTATCTGTAATATCACTCAAAACAGCAAGTTCTAATTGCTTTCTCCAACGCTGATCTAAATCAATCTTAGTAGCAGCATAGGGTAGTTTTTCATAATCTACATTTATGGTTTCATTATCATTTAAATCTAATGGTTTGGAAAGAATGTTAGTGTAGATTACTTTGGATTCTTTCATTCTTAACATTAATCTTTTGTATGTTAAATCAAAAAACGCCAAATCTTTGCTACGAATCATATCATCAATAGCCAATTCATAGTTTTGAAATTCAGCAATATCAGATTGGATGAAAAATCGTTTCGTAGGGTCTAATGATTCGATATAAGAGGCATACGCTTTTTTTGAAAATTCATCATTTAATTCAATAGGTGAAAAATGGCCTTTTTCTAACACAAAAGACAACAGTTCAATTAACATTTTATCTTTATCGTCGCCAGTTATTTTTTTTGAAGGTATAAAGCTCCATAATCCCGCAGCTAATATCCCTACAACTAATAAAACCTTATAATTTCTTTTCATAAATTCTATACTTTTTTTCATTTTTAACTTCTAAAATCGTGCCAAATAGTCATTGCATTACTTGTAAAAAAACAAGATAACAAATTTAATATTTTTATCCACAAATAAATCATAAAATATAATAAATTAGCAAATAAATTAACACAATTGTAAAATGAAAAAAATTCTAGTTACTAATGACGACGGAATTGCTGCTCCAGGCATAAAAGCTTTAACAGAAGTCATGCATGAATTAGGTGAAATTTATATCATTGCGCCAGACAGCGCACAAAGCGGCATGGGTCATGCCATTACTATAAATAGTACTTTAGAATTGAAACATATTCCTAATTTTTTAGGTACAAATAATGCCTACAGTTGTTCTGGAACACCAGTAGATTGTGTTAAAATGGGCGTACATGAAGTGATGAAAAGCAAGCCAGATTTATGTGTTTCTGGTGTCAATCATGGGTCTAATTCCTCTATAAATGTAATTTATTCTGGTACGATGAGTGCTGCAGTAGAAGGCGGAATTGAAGGCATTCCTTCTATCGGATTTTCTTTATGTGATTACAGTTGGGATGCAAACTTTGAATTCATCAAACCTTTTATTAAGAAAATTGCCTTAGAAGTTTTAGAAAAAGGATTGCCTGAAGGTGTGGTTTTGAATGTAAATTTTCCAAAAACAAACCAAATTAAAGGCATAAAAATTTGTCGTCAAGCGAAAGCCACTTGGGAAGAAGAATTTGACAAACGAACCAATCCAATGGGTAAAGAATATTATTGGTTAACCGGAAAATTTGTGAATCATGATAATGGCGAAGACACAGATGAATGGGCGTTAGCTAATGATTATATCGCTATAGTTCCCGTTCATTTTGATTTAACGGCTTATCACGCGATGCAACAATTAAATAGTTGGGGTTTATAGTTTATTTAAACACATAGGCAAATAGGATTTTAAAAAACTATATGTCTATGTGATTAAGACAATTTTCTAACCGAATCTCTTTTTCTTAATTCGGTTTTAATAACAATGGTTTCAAATGTTTTTTCTGTTTCAGAATCTGAAATTTCTTCGATACGTTTGATAATTAATTCGGCTGTTTTTCGGCCTATTTCAGGTGCATGTTGACTAATTGTAGATAAGCTAGGCGTCATTCTTCTTGACCATAAACCATCTGCAAAACCAATAATTGAGATGTCATTTGGTACTTGAAATCCGTTTTTTAAACAAAATTTCATTGCAGCAACCGCAGCATATTCATCTATTGCAAAAATAGCATTTGGTTTTTGTTCTAAAATAAGTTGACCCATTTTTTCATCAAAACCTTCATCTGAATCTGACAACAAAGCTAAAGTTGCATCAAATTTCATGTTGTTTTTTAGCAATGCTTCTTTATATCCGTTTTCTCTTAACTTTCCAACGCTTAAATTATTAATTGTAGAAAAGAGCGCGATTTTTTTGCAATTCGTATCAATTAAATATTGGGTCGCTTCAGCTGCAGAGTCAAAATCGTCTACAATAACTTTATCACATTTTAATTCTGGTGCAATTCTATCAAAAAGGACTACTGGAGTTCCATCGCGCAATACATTATATATATGTGTGAAATTATTTTCTTTCTGAGTTTCTTCTGCCAAAGCTAAAATAAAACCGTCTATAGCGCCATTATCTAACATTTCAATCATCTGTTTCTCTTTTTCTAGAGATTCATTAGACGTACATGTTATTAAATTATAGCCTTTTTCGTTAGCATATAATTCAATTCCAGAAAAAACTTTTGCAAAAAAAGGATTTAAAATATTTGGAAAAATAACACCTATAGTATATGAACGCTGATTTTTTAAATTTTTAGCTATACTATTTGGCTTATAATTTTTTAGTTGCGCAAACTCTTTAATTTTAATTTTAGTTAGTTCACTAATTTCTGGGCTATTACTTAGCGCTTTAGAAACTGTTGAGGTAGAAACACCTAATTCTTTAGCTAATTCTTTTAATGTGGGTTTAGATTTCATTTTTTATACTATTTCAAATTCAAAAATATAAAAAATCAACGAAAAGAACCTTATAAAAGGAATATATTTTATAACCTCTTTTATTGAGTTCAAAATCAATATAAAAGAATTTTAGTTTAGAGTTTGTAATTTTAATAAATAATTGTACTTTTGCACCCCTAATCCCTAAGTTTGGGAATAGGAATGGAATGTTTAATTAAAAATTAGTATTGTGAACACATTAAGCTACAAGACAATTTCGGCAAACAAAGCTACTGCAGATAAGCAGTGGGTTGTTGTAGATGCTGAAGGTCATAACTTAGGTCGTTTTGCTTCTAAAGTAGCTATGCTATTAAGAGGTAAATATAAGCCAAGTTATACGCCGCATGTTGACTGTGGAGATAACGTGATTGTTATTAACGCAGAAAAAATCAATCTTACTGGAAACAAATTGGATGAGAAAACGTACATCCGTCACACAGGTTATCCAGGAGGACAAAGAAGTCTAACTGCAAAAGTAATGCAACAAAAAAATCCTGCATTATTAGTAGAAAAAGCAGTTAAAGGAATGTTGCCTAAAAACAAATTAGGAGCACAATTATTCCGTAATTTAAATGTTAACGTAGGAGATGCGCACAAACATGCCGCACAAACGCCTAAAGCAGTTAACCTAAACGATCTTAAGTAATGGGAGTAATTCACAAAATCGGAAGAAGAAAATGTGCAGTAGCACGTGTTTATGTTTCAGAAGGAACTGGTAACATTACAGTTAACAAAAGAGCGTTTGCTGT
>NZ_JBIPMS010000095.1:0-6522 GCF_044368995.1 Flavobacterium sp.
GATAAATTACAAGATAGAGGTAAGTTTTTCGTAGAGCCAAATGTTGAAATTTACGAAGGTCAAGTTATAGGAGAAAACTCTCGTGGAGATGATATGTGTGTAAACGTAACGAAAGAGAAAAAACAATCTAACGTACGTTCGTCTGGAAATGATGAAAAAGCTAGAATTATTCCTCCAATTATTTTTTCTTTAGAGGAAGCATTAGAATACATTCAAAAAGATGAATATGTGGAGTGTACACCAAAATCTATTCGTTTAAGAAAAATTTATTTAACTGAAACGGACAGAAAACGTTTTAAAATATAAATAGATTTTTTATAAATATACTAAACCACGAATTTCATTTGATTTTCGTGGTTTTTTTATTTACAGATTTAGTATTTTGTAAGATATTGAACAATCAATAATTAAAAACCCTAACTTTGTTAGTATAAAAACTATAACCATGGAAATTAAATTAAAAAACGGAATTGATAGATTAGAGTTTGGTATGACTCCAAAATACGTTGAAGCCTTATATGGAAAACCAAGTAAAACCTTTACAGACGACGAAAAAAATACGATTTACGTGTATAATAAAGAACGTATGAAGTTAACCTTTTATGTTGAGGAAGACATGAAATTGGGCTATATTACGACTACACATCCAGAAATCAAATTATTTGGAACTACCATTATCAATAAAGCTTGGGATTTAGTAAATGGTGATTTAGCACTAAACAAAATCACCAAATTTGAAAAAGATTCAGAAGAAGGTATAGATATTTATTTTAATGAAGACAATTGGTTGTTTTTCCATGTAGATTATGACGAAGTCGTTGAGGTTGAAATTGGCGCCATCATCAACGATAAAGATGAATTTGAATGGAAATTTAGAGGATAAAACACAAAAAAAAAGGCAAACATCTGATTTAGAGTTTGCCTTTTTTTTAAATATATTTTTTTTAAATTTTTACTTTCTTTTGCGAAATATACACAAAATAAAAACCAAGAATAATAAAAGGGATACTTAACCATTGACCAGTTGACAAAGCGTTAAACATTGGATTTTCTTCAAAACCACCTTGACTGTCTTTTACAAATTCTACAAAGAAACGAACCGACCAAAGTAATACTAAAAATGTACCGAATAGTAACCCTGGTTTGTTTCTGGCGTCTGTTCTCCAATACATATAAAACAAGATGAAAAATACTGGAATGTATAATATTGCTTCGAACAATTGCGCTGGATATCTGTATGGAATTTTATCTAAAATACCTTTAAACTGAACATCTTTTGCAATCGCATTGTATGCCTGAGTTCCGTCAGGAATATTTGTTAATTGCGAGGCTACTTGCGGTGGCAAATTATCTTCACCTTTCACGAATTTCATAGCCATGAAACTTTCTTCTGAAGTCACTTTTCCAAAAATTTCAGAATTCATAAAGTTTCCTAAACGAATAAAAACAGCTCCAGAAGCCACAGGAATTACAATTCTATCTAAAATCCATAATAACGGACGTTGTAGTACTTTTGTTTTGATGTAATACATTGTAATGATTATAGCAATTGCCGCACCATGACTGGCTAATCCACTAAAACCTGTGAAATGTAGTTCTGGTTTTGTGCTAATTGGTAATAAAACACTCAAGGGATCTTGTGAAAATAATTCTGGTTGATAAAAAATTACGTGACCTAAACGTGCACCAAGCATCGTAGCGACTATAGTGTAAACAAATAAATTATCTAATTTTTCTACCGATTCATTTTCTCTTTGGAAGATGAATTTGGTAATGTACCAGCCCAAAGCAAAAGCAGTTACCCACGTTAAGCTGTAAAAACGAATCATAAAAAAACCTAAATCGATGCCTTCTGTTGGATTCCAAATCATATTATTTTTTTGTTTAAAAGTTTATAAGTTTAAAAGGGTTTGCATATCAATATTTTTTTATATTCTCATTGATTTTTGCCATTGCATCATGGAACTGGATCGTAACCGCTTTTTCCCCATGGATGACAACTTGTAATTCTTTTTATAGCGAGCCAACTTCCTTTTAAAATACCATATTTTTCTAATGCTTCTTTACTGTAACTCGAACAAGTAGGGGCAAACCTACAAGTTGCTGGTGTTAATGGCGAAATTACGATTTGATAAAACCTAATTATTATAACGAACGGAAAAATTAAAATCTTCTTCATAACTGTTACACAGAGTTTCGCAAAGAAATCACAGAGATTCACTAAATTTATTCTTTAAATCTTGTTTTTGTCTTTTACTTTTGCCTTATCCCTTTTGCCTTTTACTTAATTACAAAGTAAAACTTGTTCCATCTTTTCCGTCTTTCAATTCAATATCCAAAACAGCCAATTTATCTCTAATTTCATCTGACAAAGCCCAATTTTTATTGGCTCTTGCTTCCATTCTCATTTCGATGAGCATTTCGATAACGCTTCCTAATTTATTATTATTTCCTGCTGCTTTTTTATTTGTTAATCCTAAAACATCAAAAACAAAAATTTCTAAAGTAGTTTTTAATTCTGTTAAATCTGTAGCAGAAATTGTTTCTTTCTTGTCATTCAATACATTAATAATTCTAACCGCTTCAAATAATTGTGCAATTAAAATTGTAGTATTAAAATCGTCATTCATCGCAGCATAACAAGCGCTTTTCCAAGCTGTAATATCAACAGAAGAAGTAGGGCTATTTTCAATTTTTGATAAAATATCTATGGCTTCCATCAAACGATTATATCCTTTTTCACTTGCAAGCATCGCATCGTTTGAAATATCTAAAACACCACGATAATGCGCTTGCATGAAGCAAAAACGCACCACACTTGGACTAAATTCTTTTTCGAAGAAGTCATTTTTTCCATCAAGTAATTCCATTGGTAGAATGTAATTCCCAGTACTTTTGCTCATGCGTAGGCCGTTCATGGTTAGCATATTAGTATGTATCCAATAATTTACTGGTTGTACTCCATTGCATGCCGTTCCTTGTGCTACTTCACATTCGTGATGTGGAAATTTTAAATCTAAACCACCACCGTGAATATCGAAGTTTTCACCTAAATATTTAGTGCTCATAGCGGTACACTCTAAATGCCAACCAGGAAAACCAGCTCCCCAAGGCGAATTCCAACGCATAATATGTGCTGGCGATGCATTTTTCCAAAGGGCAAAATCTTGTGGGTTTTTCTTTTCTGATTGTCCGTCTAAATCTCTTGTATTGGCTAATAAATCTTCAATATTTCTATTGTTTAATTCGCCGTAATTTAAACCACGTTTGTTATATTCTAAAACATCAAAATACACAGAGCCTTTGCTTTCGTATGCAAAACCCGTTTCAATTAATTTTTGAGTAAGTTCTATTTGTTCTACAATATGACCTGTAGCTGTTGGTTCAATAGTAGGAGGTAGGAAATTAAAAGTTTCTAAAACCCTATGAAAATCTACTGTATATTTCTGTACAATTTCCATTGGCTCTAATTGCTCTAAACGCGATTGTTTTACAAATCTGTCATTTTCTACATTGCCATCATCTGTTAAATGTCCGGCATCTGTAATATTTCGTACATATCTTACTTTATAACCTAAATGCAATAAATAACGATACATCATGTCAAAACTCATAAAAGTTCTAACATTTCCTAAATGCACATTGCTATATACTGTTGGTCCACAAACATACATACCAATTTGACCTTCGTGAATCGATTTAAAATTTTCTTTTTTCCCCGATAATGAATTATACACCTGAAGTGGATTGGTTTCGTAAAGTGGCATTTTGTATGATTTATTTTTTACTATTATTCTATTTATAAATTTTATTTTATTAGCTAAAATTTCGTATCTAATTTAATATAATCTAAAAACTCTCGTTTCATTTTTTCGTTTTTAAATTTTCCGCCAAATTCAGAAGTTACGGTGCTACTTTCAATATCTTTTATACCACGAGAGTTCACGCACATGTGTTTGGCATCAATGATGCATGCTACATCTTCTGTTTTTAAAACGGTTTGTAATTCTTTTACAATTTGAATAGTTAAACGTTCCTGAACTTGAGGTCTTTTTGCATAATATTCTACAATACGATTCATTTTTGATAAACCTACCACAGATCCGTTTGAAATATAAGCAATATGTGCTCTTCCATATATTGGCAATAAATGATGTTCGCAAGTTGAAAATACTACAATGTTTTTTTCCACCAGCATTTCACCATATTTGTATTTGTTTTCAAATGTGGAGGCACTAGGTTTTTTATCTGGATGTAAACCGCCAAATATTTCTTTTACAAACATTTTGGCTACTCTGTTTGGTGTTCCTTTTAAACTATCGTCTGTTAAGTCCATTCCTAAAGTTAAAAGAATATTTTCTACATCTTTTTTAATTCTTGTAATTTTCTCCTCGTCAGAAATTTCAAAAGCATCAGTTCGAATTGGGTTTTGTGTATTAGTAGCAATATGGTTATTGCCAATTTCATCGTTATGTTCTTCGTTGTTAATCATCATACCTATTATTTTCATCTAACTGCAAATATATGCATTTATAAATAAATTAGTTTTATAAATTTTTAAAGTAATTTATAAATAACCAACACTTTTATTTCATTACACAACTGTTAAAATCGATGAAAAGCAGTTTAGTCCGACGAAAAACAAACAACATTGTTAAATTGCTTTTTTATTAACGAAAAGTTAATTTTTTTTTTATTTTTGCTATTCAAAACACTTAATTATTTTAATATTTACATATATAAAATGAAAAAATTTCTTTTACTTTTTTTTACTTTTTTAAGCATTAATTTTATTCATTCGCAAACTACAGCTTGTAATAATGCTCAGCCAATTTGCTCAATAGGATCCTTACCAGTAACGGCAAATACAAATCCTAGTTTTGGTCCATTAGCTTGTTTAAGTTCTACTGCTAATGGAAATTGGTACACAATTCAGTCTCAAGGTTCAGGTGTTATTGTTTATAGTTTGCATCAGGGAAATAATCCACCACTTTATAATAATTGTGATGTTGATTTTGTTTGTTGGGGACCCTTTACAACACCACCAACTTGTTCAAGTATTAGTTTAACAGATTGTCCCACTTGCCCAAATAATACAATTAATCCAAATTTTTATCCTTTTGGAAATATTATGGATTGTAGTTATGATGCTGCATCCACTGAAACTTTAACTATTGATGCTGAACCTAATGAATATTTTTTACTATTTATAGCAAATTTTTCAGGCGATCCAGCTCAGTTTGTTTTACAACAAGTTAATAACCCTGCATCAGCAGGTGCTACACAAGCTGACTGTGATCTTGTTTGCGGAGTAAATTTAGGGTCTACAGCAACTTCTACTTTTTCAGAACCACCAGAAATTAATACTGTTTCGATTTGTGATGGGTCAATAGCGTCTTATACCTTACATTGTAATTTTGAAAACCCACCAGCTAATCAAAATTCATTGGCATACCAATGGTTTCGGAATGATGTTTTACAACCTTTAACTACAAAATCAATAACGGTTACCCAATCAGGAACTTGGAAAGTTAAGGTTACACATCCTGACTGTGGTATTGTTTCGGAAGATTCTGTTATTATTTATTTTGGTGCTACACCTGTTTTAACAAATCCTGGCACACAGTTAGGAACATTAGGAGATTGTAACCCTATATTTAATTTAACGGCTTTAATTCCTTCTATATTAGCAGCACCATTAAATCCTGCAGATTTCACATTTTCTTTTTTTACAGATATTGGAGATTCAATAATTTATGATTTCCCTGTAGTTACAGGACAAATCACAAATCCTTCTACTTTTCAAACCAATGTGGATACTACCATTTATGTAAGAGCCAGAAATAATACCTCTCCAGAATGTGTAGATTCAGATGACATTTCATTTTTATTAGATGTTAGATGTACAAATAATGCTACAGCAGTAGGTAATAACATTTGTACCAACAATACCGGACAATTAACTTTTACTGGTCCACCAAGTGCTGTGGTAACGTTTACACAAGGTACAAATACTTATAATGTAACTTTAAGTGCAGCTGGTTCGTTTACTTGGAATACACCATCACCATTAACTGCAACAACAATATATACATTAACTAATGTTGCTGCTGGTTCTCCAGTTGTTAATACTCCATTAACTGCAACAGGAACCATTACGGTGAACCCAGACAATACGGTTTCAGCAGCTTCGGCTACACCTACACTTTGTATCAATACCCCATTAGCAGCAGCGATTACTCATACTACAACAGGAGCTACAGGCATTGGCACTCCAACAGGATTACCAGCAGGCGTTACAGCTACTTGGTCTGGAAATACAATTACTATTAGTGGTACGCCAACTACTACGGTAGGAAGTCCATTTAATTACACGATTCCATTAACGGGAGGTTGTGGTACATTTAATGCAACAGGAACTATTACAGTCACACAAGCTAATACGGTTACATTACCTACATCTACACCTACACTTTGTATCAATACCCCATTAGCAGCAGCGATTACGCATACTACAACAGG
>NZ_JBIPMS010000019.1:0-21634 GCF_044368995.1 Flavobacterium sp.
AAAAGCCCTACATTACTGTAAGGCTTTGATTTTACTAGTGGTCCAACTTGGTATATTTTGCCTGAAATAAAAAATGATAATAAGTAATTATCCTTAATTATTTTCTAGTGCGTAAAATTATTTTTTTATAAATGTTTTTGAAGCAGTGCCTTCTTCAGTTATAATCTTTACAAAGTATGAGGCATTTGGTAAATCAGAAACATCCAAAATTGTTTTTTGAGATTCAGATACTTTTTGCCCAATTAAATTATAAATTTCGGTTTTGAGATAGGTTAAAGTATTATCTATTTTTATATTTAAGATATCTGAGGTTGGATTAGGATATATCATAACTCCTAAATCTAACACTAAATTTGACATTCCCAATGAAGAGCTAGTATTTAAAATGTTAGACCGTAATTGATTAGATGAAAAAGTCTCAGTAGTTCTACCTCCGGGAGTAGAACTACAAACAGGTGTATCAATACTTATGTAATATTCATATGTATTTGTTAAAATATTTGCAGTAATGTCATTATAAGTAATATTAGAAGCTGAAATAGCATCAATTAACTCAAAAATTCCAGCACCAATTTTTCTATAAATTTTTATAATACCATAACTAAATCCTTCGTAAGGATTCCAACTTAAATTAACTGCATTATTTACTGCTACACCACTTTGTAATAAAATTGTTCGATGGATAGTAGAATTTATATCACTTGAATTGCAAATACTAACTGTGTTCACTTTGTATTTATTACTGTTAGTTAAATTATTTGAAGATATGTCTAAATATGAATTTTGGTTTGGTGGGATACTACCAATAACATTATAAAAATTTGTACTTACTTCTTTTAATATTTGATATTCTAGTACATTATTACTATTTGCATTATTTATATAAATTCTATTCCTATTTGTAAGTGTTGCATCACTAGTTACGTAACAAATACTAGTGCTATCAAAATTAAAATTAACAGTTACATTTTGATTTGCTGATATAACAGTCCCAAGAGCATTTGTTAATGTCCAAGTTACCACAGTGGTGCCAATCTGAAAATTCGTTGGTGCATTGTTTGATATGGTATAACTTGAGCAACTTTGTCCAATTGGAGTTCCTAAATTAACATTTGTTGCTATACAGGAACCCTGATTTGTAGAAATAGTTACAGCAGCAGGGGCTGTAATTGTCGTAGGCAAAGCATCAATATTTACAACAACAGGTGAAGATGTTGAAGAGCAAGTACCATTTGAAACCGAAGCCGAATACGAACCATTTTGTGATACCGTAATGGATTGCGTAGTTGCTCCATTTGACCAAGTATTTCCTGTAGGATAAGAAGATGTTAATAATACAGATTCCCCTTGGCATAATGAAGTTGCTCCGGAAGTGGTTATTGTTGGTGCTGTCGGCACTGAGTTTACAGTTGTTACTATGGTATTTGAAACAACGCTACATGTTGAACCTATATATGCCGTTACAGAATAGGAGCCGCTATTTAAAACTGTTATTGAGGGTGTTGTTGCGCCATTACTCCATAAGTAACTAGAAAAATTAGTTAGAGGAGGCGTATGTGTAAAACTACCAGAAACAGAAGTTCCAGAACCTATTTCAACCCAGTTTGTGTTATCTTGAGAAACTTTAAAACTATAAGTTTGAAGAAAATTATTGATAATTAAAACAATAGATTCAATAGTATATTGACTCCCTAAATCTATTACAATATATTGTGGGTTGCTTGAAGATGTAACTGGGTTGCCATTACTTACCCATCTGGATGATGTTAAACCATCAACTGCTTTATAACCATTTGATGTCCAATTGCCGCCAGCATTATAGCTACTTGCAACGCCTGTTTTATTTAAAGCAACATTAACCCCATTTGAAAAAGCTTGAATTTCGTGAACAAAGGCCTGTCCATTATTAGTAGAAGAATAAGATTCGAATTTTAAATAGCGAACGGAAGATAAACTATTTAAACTTAATGTTACAGAACCTCCCTCACAAAATGAGGTGGGTCCAGACGATAAAATGGCAAGATTATTTGGTAGCGGATTAACTGTAACAACAACAGGTTGTGATATAATACTACAACTTCCGTAAGAAACTGTGTACGAACCACTTTGAGAAACAGTAATAGATTGCGTAGTTGCGCCATTAGACCAAAGGTTACCAGTTGCATAGGAAGATGTTAAAACCACCGATTCTCCTTGACACAAAGCAATTGGCCCTGAAGTAGTTATTATTGGTGGCGATGGATTTATTTCTCCAGGAGTTACAATAACCTGATCTGTACAAGACACAGCCCCTTTACTTACCGTTACTGTGTATGTAATTTCAACACTTGGATTTACTGTAATTGTAGGCGTTGTAGCTCCATTTGACCATAGATACGTTAAATTATTACATAATGCAGTTGTATTGGAAGGATAGATTACGCCAATATTATTGCATTGATTGGTTTGGGTTGTACCTGCATTGATAATTGCGCCGGGTTCATAATATACTGTAATTGTTGGGAAATCACCACTAATAAAATTATAAGTTCCTCCTGATTTTATATATGCAACACAAGCACCACTGCCTCCATTAAAATTTAAAGTCCCGCCGTTTTCAACAACATACTTGTTATTATTTCCGTTGTTTGTATAAACACCTCCATTACAAATTATTTTTCTATGTCCACTATCACTCCCAGATTGATTGGTAGTCAGTATAGAGGCAGAACTCATATCAATATTGCATGTTGCTGGTAAAGTTGAAAAATTAAAATTAGAATTTGTTAAAGAAATAGTTGTATTATTTCCACAAGTCACAATTGTGTCTGCAACTATTTTTGGCATTTCTCCTACAATTATATTTTGGGAAGTGCTTGAACAGCTTGATGATAAATTGGTGTTTACTAATTTATAAGTCCCTGGAACAGTGGCGGTGTATGAATTATTTGTTGCATTACTTATTGGACTGTCATTTAGATACCATTGATAGCTAACATTTGTTGATAAATTATCTGTCAATGTTAAAGACCCTCCATCACAAATAACTGCCGGAGAGGTATATGTCACAATGGGAGCTGCTGGTGCTACTAAGCAAACTTGCTCAGCTCTAATGTTATCTATTTGATAGGTCAAAGCCACAGGAGGGCTGTTAAAATTCGTGTTGGTAGAATTCCAATTACCAAAGAAAATAATTTTTTCATATTCCCCATTAGCAACAAATGTTTGATCCATCGGGATTGAAAAATTAAATGTTAACGTTTGCCATTGTCCCGGTGTAGTATAGGCTTGACCATTTGCTGAAATTGGGCCTCCCATTTCAACTTTAGCTAAAATATTTAATGCTTGATTTGCAAATACATCTACTTGCATTGTTTTGTTTGAAGTTAGTTTTGCCTTTTTTGTAGTCAAAATAAATTCTATTCCTTGCCATATTTGACCTCCCATATTTTGTGTCCCTTGTAATACATTCCCAGTAGCTGAACATGAAATAATCCCAGAAACAATAGCTGCTCCAGCTCCTTCAAATCCTACAACACTAGTGTAAGTTGTTGGATCTTCAAAATTTTGTAATAAAGGTAGTGTTTGTGTGTTATTAAATGCAACCACAACTGGTAGAGAGGTCGAAGTACAATTACCATTTGAAACGGAAACTGAATACGAACCTATTTGTGATACCGTAATAGATTGAGTGGTTGCTCCATTACACCATACGTTTCCAGTAGGATAGGAAGAAGTTAACACTATAGACCCTCCTTGATTAATAGTAGTTGGCCCTGAAGTGGTAATAATTGGTGGCGCTAGTGCGGAAGCTACATTAATATTTAACGTATTTGAAACCACACTACATGTTGAACCAATATATGCAGTTACAGAATAAGCACCACTGTTTGAAACAGTTATAGATGGTGTGGTTGCTCCATTGCTCCATAAATACCCACTGTAATTTGTTAAAGGAGGTGTAAATGTAAAACTTCCCGAAACAGAATTTCCATTTCCTACTTCAATCCAATTGACGTTATCCTGTGATACCTTAAAACTAAAAGTTTGTTGAAAACTACTAATATCTAAAAGTATAGATTCTAAATTAAATTGATTCTGTAAATCAATTACAATATAATGAGGAGCCGTTAAAGATGGTAAAGGATTACGATTACTTGACCACCGACTTCCCGTATTCCCATCAACAGCATTACTACCATTATTTGCCCAATTACTGCCCCCTTCATAACTATTTGCAAATCCAGACTTATTTAATGCAACATTAACCCCGTTTGAGAAAGCTTGTATTTCATGCACGTTGACTTGACCACTGTCTGCAGAATAATACGATTCAAATTTTAAATAGCGAACGAAAGATAAACTATTTAAACTTAAAGTTACAGAACCTCCCTCACAAATTGTTGTTGGACCAGAAGGCAAAATGGTAAGATTATTTTGGGGGGTCGTAACAGTAACTACTTTAGGTAAAGATGTAACTAAACAACTTCCGTAAGAAACTGTGTACGAACCGCTTTGAGTGACAGTAATAGATTGTGTAGTAGCGCCATTTGACCAAACATTACCTGTCGTATATGATGAAGTTAAGACTACTGACTCTCCTTGACACAGCGCAGTTGGTCCAGAAGCAGTAATAGTTGGTGGCGATGGATTAGCTCCCCCAGGTATTACCACTACTTGATCTGTACAAGAAATATTACCATTACTAACAGTTACTGAGTATGTGGTTTCAACGCTAGGATTTACGGTAATTGTAGGCGTTGTAGCGCCAGTAGACCATAGATACGTTAAATTATTACATAATTCAGCTGTATTAGAAGGATATATTACACCTATATTGTTACATTGAACAATAGTATTGATTCCTACAGTAGAATTTATAAATGCTCCGGGCTCGTAATATAGAATATTACTTCCTCCTCCTCCTCCTGAATTATTAAAAATACCTCCAGATTTTATATAATAAACCTGACTCCCTCCTCCACCTGTTCTGTTAATTGTTCCGCCATAATTCACTAAAAATGTGCGTCCACCGCCACCGCCATAATTCACAATCCCACCATAACAAACAATTTCTTTAGGCCCTCCTGAAGAGTTTTGGGTTGCAGTTACAATCGAAGCTGAACTCATATCTACATTACAAGAGGTTTGTGAAGAAGAAAAATTAAAATTTGGATTCGTTAAAGAAATGGTTGCGCTATTTCCACATGTAACAATAGTTTCAGGTATTATTTTTGGCATTTCGCCTACAATAACATTTTGAGAAGTGCTTGAACATCCTGTCGTTAAGTCAGATACAACTAACTTGTATGTTCCTCCTTGATTAGCGGCATAAGAATTGTTTGTTGCGTTGTTAATCGGGTTGTTATTAAAAAACCACTGATAACTAACGTTTGTGGATGTATTATCCGACAAAGAAATTGAACCTCCAGTGCAAATAATTGCCGGAGAAGTATATGTTACAACTGGTGATGGCGGCAATGGATTTATGGTTACAGTAATTAAATTAGAAATGAATATCGAACCATTCAATGCTGTAACTTTTAAAGCAAAAACACCAGATGTAGTAGGGGCATAACTTAAAGCATTTTGTCCAGATATATTCACGTTATTTTTCAACCATTGATATTGATAAACTCCAGCAGGAGTAACTGAACCCGTTAATTGAACTGTACCACCTGTACAGAAAGTTACGGGGCCATTAGCAACTATTTCAACAACTTGAGCCAATGATGTAATCGCAAAACCTAATATTGCAATTATTGAAAAGATAGTTTTTTTCATTTTATTAACTAATTAATTTACTACAATATTAACAAATATTATTGATAATCAGTTAGTTCTATTTAGATATTTAAATTTGGCTTTATTTTAAAAGCCAGTAAATCAGTGATTTGTTAACCTCATAACATTCTAAAGAGGTTCACTTTTCATCAAATATAAAGGTATAAAAAAAAGTTGAGCATTAGGTTTTGCTCAACTTTTTGCTCAACTTTTTAATAAGAAACCCTTGTAAATATTGATACTTACAAGGGTTTTGTTGTGGTCCCACCTGGGCTCGAACCAGGGACCACCTGATTATGAGTCAGGTGCTCTAACCAACTGAGCTATAGGACCGCTGTTGGAGCTGCAATATTACTACTATTTTTAATTGCAAGCAAATCTTTTTTTATACGATTCTAAAAATGTAGGGGAACGTTATTTAAATCAATCTATTTTATTTCTTGACAAAGCTCAATTAAAACCCCGTTTGTGGTTTTTGGATGTAAAAAAGCTACCAATTTATTATCGGCGCCTTTTTTAGGCGTTTCATTTAAAACAGTAAAACCTTCAAGCTTTAGGCGTTCTATTTCCGCGTAAATATCTTCCACATCAAAAGCGATATGATGAATGCCTTCGCCTTTTTTTTCTATAAATTTAGCAATCGGGCTGTTTTCATTCGTGGCTTCTAACAATTCAATTTTATTTGGACCGCACATAAAAAATGATGTTTTTACACCTTCACTTGCTACCTCTTCTGTTTTATAAGCCGCTTGACCAAAAAGTTTTGAAAACAATTCATTTGAATTTTCTAAATCATGAACGGCTATGCCAATATGTTCTATTTTTCTCATTTTTACAGGAATTTATATGCAAAAATAAACATTCATAAACGTATTTCTGCTTATTTTGTATGTAAAAATTGTATTTTTGCCTCATGGAAACAAATAGACAAAAAAAAATTGGTGCATTATTGCAAACAGACTTGGTAGATATTTTACAAGGTGAGATTAGAAAAAATGCAATTTCTAACTTAATTATTTCGGTTTCTAAAGTAAATGTCACCTCAGATTTATCAATTGCAAAGGTTTATTTAAGTGTTTTTCCTTCCGAAAAAGGACCAGAATTATTAGCCGCTATTAAAAGTAACGCACCATTAATTAAGCACGATTTATCGCAACGCGTAAAATTACAATTAAGACGCGTGCCAAACTTAATTTTCTTCATAGACGACAGTTTGGATTATATTGAAAAAATTGACAATGCCCTTTCTAGAAAAGACAATCCTATTGAAAATCCAGAATTATTAGAAAAAAGAAAAAGATCATAATTTGAATTTCCCGTTCTACATAGCCAAAAGATACGCGTTTAGTTTGTCTAAAACTACTGCCATAAATGTAATTACGTTTATAGCATCTCTTGGAATTATCGTAGGCGCCATGGCACTTTTTGTTGTGCTTTCTGTTTTTAGTGGGTTGCGCGATTTTAGTTTAAGCTTTACCAATGCAACCGATCCCGATTTACGAATTGAAACCCTTAAAGGAAAATCATTTTTCATTTCTGAAACGCAAGAAGTTCAGTTAAAATCTTCAAAGGAATTTACTAATTACTCAAAAATTGTTGAAGAACGCGCCTTGTTTTATTATAAAAATAAAGAGCAAGTAGCATACCTGAAAGGTGTTGATGCCAATTTTTGTTTAGTCAATGCATTTAATACATTTTTATATGCTGGCGATTGGTTGGAGCCTAACACTAATCAGGTTGTAGTGGGTTCTGGAATTTCGAGAAAATTAGCATTAGGACTTTTCGATTTTAATAACGTTTTAGAAGTTTATATTCCTAAACCAGGTTCTGGATTAATTGAAAACCCAGAGGAAGCATTTAATAAATCGCCCTTACTCACTTCCGGAATATTTCAAGTTAGCGAAGATGTTGATGAAAAATATATTTTTTCTTCAATTCCATTGGCACAAAGTTTATTAAATTATAAACCGAATCAAGTAACTTACATAGATTTTAAAATGGCGCCAAATGTATCGGAAACAGATGCAATAGCAACCATTAATAAAATATTTCCTAATCAAGTAAAAATCAAAAACAGAGCGCAATTAAATGATGCGTTGTATAAAATGCTAAATACCGAAAACATTGTGGTTTATCTTATTTTTACTTTGGTGATTATTATTGCGTTATTTAATTTAATTGGTGCCATAATTATGATGATTATTGAAAAGAAAACCAATTTAAAAACCTTATATAATTTAGGAACAGAAATTAAATATTTAAAAAATATTTTTTTATTTCAAGGAAACATTATTTCTATTTTTGGGGGAATTTTGGGTTTGATTTTAGGAATTTTTGTAGTTTTAATTCAGCAACAATTTGAATTAATAATGATTAATTCAACATTAGCCTATCCAGTTGTTTTCGAAATTAAAAATGTTATACTTGTATTATTCACCATTGTAATTTTAGGATTTATAGCTTCCAAAATTGCAAGTAGCACCGTAACTAAAAAATTATTAGAATGAGAAAAATTATAGTCTTTGTAATCGGATTAGTTGTAATCGGATGTAAATCGAAACAAGTAGCAAATCAAATAAATCAAGAATCGGAAATTAATCAAGTTCTAGATAATTGGCACCAAGCTGCAGCTGAAGCAAATTTTAATTCTTATTTCAATGCGATGACAGATGATGCCATTTACATTGGAACCGATGCCACTGAAAATTGGAGCAAACCTGCATTTATACAATTTGCAAAACCCTATTTTGATAAAGGCAAAGCATGGAGTTTTACTAAATTAGAACGAAATATTTATTTTTCATCGGATAGGAAAATGGCTTGGTTTGATGAATTATTAAACACGCAGATGAAAATTTGCAGAGGAAGTGGCGTTTTAGTTTTGGACGAAAAAGGAAATTGGAAAATCAAACAGTACGTGTTATCAATGACCATTCCAAATGACCATACAGATGAAGTCATGAAAATAAAATCGTTTATTGAAGACAAAGAAATAGAAAAACTAAAAAACCAAACTAAATAATAACTTGTCAATCTGAACTTGTTTCAGATTCTACTTAATTTTCTTAGAATCTGAAACAAGTTCAGATTGACAAAAAAAGTTTTCTATTTATAGATGGTTTCTTTCAAATTTTTAAACATCTCAACAGTCATGTTTTCAATGTTAAAATCATTTTTCCAACCCCAATCTTTTCTGGCTTCACTATCGTCAATACTCGCTGGCCAACTATCCGCAATTTTCTGACGGAAATCGGGTTCGTAATTAATGGTGAAATTTGGATAATGTTTTGTGATTTCTGCCGCTAAATCTTTTGGAGTAAAACTCATTCCAGATAAATTGTATGAAGAACGAATTTTAATATCTTCGGCATCGGCTTGCATAATGCTAATCGTAGCTTTTATCGCATCGTCCATATACATCATAGGCAAAGCAGAATTTTCAGATAAAAAACTTGTAAATTTTCCTTCGGTAATTGCTTTGTGATAAATATCAACAGCATAATCTGTGGTTCCTCCCCCTGCTTCAGTACTCCAACTAATTAATCCCGGATATCGGATACTTCTAATATCTACACCATATTGTTTATGATAATATTCTGCCCAACGTTCGCCTGTTTGTTTTGAAATTCCGTATACGGTACTTGGCTCCATAATCGTATATTGTGGCGTGTTTACCCTTGGAGTTGTAGGTCCGAAAACGGCTATACTAGAAGGCCAAAATATTTTTTTTATTTTTCCTGCTTTGGCTAAATTTAAAACGTGAAACAACGAATTCATATTCAAATCCCATGCAAAAGCTGGATTTTTTTCGGCAGTTGCAGATAATAAGGCGGCCATTAAATACACATCGGTGATATGGTATTTTTCAATTAATTGCTGAATCTGATTATAATCTAATGCATTTATAACTTCAAAAATGCCGTTATTTACTACGTCATTTTCTAATTTTCTAATATCGGAAGCAATTACGTTTTCCACGCCATAAGTTGCGCGTAATTTAGAGGTAAGTTCGGTGCCAATTTGACCACAAGCGCCAATGATTAGTATTTTGGTTTGCATAGTTACTAGTTTTGTCTTACAAAGATAAAATATTGACAATAATAACCCGTTATTTTGACTATTTTTTTCGAATTTCGTAAAAAAATATCTGCAATCTAACGGAATGTATAAAAGCCACGAATTTTCGAATTAATACATTTGCGTTTTATATTTTAATCGACTTTGTCGATAATTAATTCGAATTTAATCTTTTAGGAGATTATTAGTGAATTCGTGGCAAAGTTTCATGAAATTAAAATCAGGAATTGAAGTAATTATATATTTAACGTAATTTTAAAAAAAATCGTGGAAACATTTGTAAATTTGCGACTCATAATTGTAAAAGAATGAATTTTTTTAAACTACTTATACTATCTGTTTTTAGCAGTCTTTTGTTTTTTTCATGTAAAAAAAATGACGAGCAAGTGTTACTTGTAAAAAAAATGGAGAAAAAAAACCGTGAATCTTTCGAACAAATTAACAAAGCTTGGCAGTTAAACATTCCTATCACTAGCCCAGAAGTGCGTGGCGTTTTAAATCAATGGCAAGCGTGGAAAAATTTTGAAGAAGAGCTGCAGCAAAAACCCAAATCATCCATAAGCGCTTTTAAACACAAGGTTTTAAATTTAGTTGCAAAATCTAGTATTTTACATGAAAATGTACCTCCAAGTTTTAATGTCCCGCAAGTGCGAAGTAGAATTGTAGCATTACAAACCAAAATATTAGCACTTGATACTTATTTTTCATTAGATGTAGTACCACATGAAAAAGTACAGAATTTAATTGCAGCCATAAATAAAGAATTGCACGCTTTTTACATGCAGTGCGAAGAAATTATCATTAAAAACCGAATTCCAACTGAAATTGGCGAGCCAAAAATCATAAGTATTAGCGATACCACCCGAAATGCAAAAGCGATAAACTTTGACGATTTAGAGCAGAAAGAAATTTTAAAAGAGAAGTAGTTTTTGGGTGTAAGGTAAAGAGCAAAAGGATTACTATTATTTGATAAATAATTTATAATAAATTGAGTAAATCAGCAATCATTCAAAAATATCAGCAACATCCAAAAATTGGACAAATTGCTGAACTTTTTGCGTCCAGAAAAAAAATAAACGCTACCGGTTTGGTAGGTTCTTCACTTTCATTTGTGATGGATGCTTTATTTAAAAAATCGGAGCTTCCTTTTTTATTATTGTTTAATGACAAGGAAGAAGCGGCTTATTATTTGAATGATTTAGAAGCCTTAATTAACAACCAAGATGTATTGTTTTACCCAGGTTCTTATCGTAGACCCTACCAAATAGAAGAAACAGATAATGCCAACGTTTTATTACGCGCTGAAGTATTAAACAGAATTAATTCTAGAAAAAAACCAGCGATTATTGTTTCTTACACCGATGCCATTTTTGAAAAAGTAGTTACCAGGAAAGAATTAGATAAAAACACCTTAAAACTTAGTGTTAACGATAAATTGTCTATCGATTTTATTAACGAAACGCTTTTTGAATACCATTTTAAACGTGTAGATTTTGTATCCGAACCTGGTGAATTTTCCGTTCGAGGTGGAATAATTGATGTGTTTTCCTTTTCAAATGATGTGCCTTATCGAATCGAGTTTTTTGGGGATGAAATTGATAGTATTCGAACGTTTGATATTGAAACACAATTGTCTAAAGAAAAAGTCACAAAAATTGCCATTATACCCAACGTTGAAAATAAGATTTTACAAGAAAATCGTGAAAATTTCTTAGATTATATTTCTGAAAAAACCATAATTGTTCTTCAAAATACCGATTTGTTAGGTGGCAAATTAGACCGATTATTCGAGAAAGCAAAAGAGGCCTATTCGAAATTAACGCTAACGATAAATCATGCTAAACCTGAAGAATTATTTCTAAATCAGGAAACATTTTTAAAACGCGCCTTAGATTTTTCAATAATCGAGTTAGATAATAATCCAGTTTTTAAATCGGAAAAAATTTTCCAATTTTACACGCAACCACAGCCGTCATTTAATAAACAATTCGATTTGTTGATGAATAATTTGAACGATAATTTCCATAACGGAATTAAAAATTATTTATTTTCATCGAACGAAAATCAAGCGAAAAGATTCAAAGAAATTTTTAAAGATATTGATGAAGACGCAGCCATACATGTGAAACAAAAATATGAAAATATTGTTTTTCCTTTGTTTTCAGGTTTCATTGACACAGAGTTACAAATTGCCTGTTATACTGACCATCAAATTTTTGAACGGTACCATAAATTTTCTATCAAAAATAATGCGGCTAAAAAACAAACAGTTACTTTAAAGGAGCTAACCGCTTTGTCAATTGGGGATTATGTTACCCATATTGACCACGGAATTGGAAAATTTGGAGGCTTACAAAAAATTCAAGTAGAAGGCAAAACCCAAGAAGCTATCAAATTAGTGTATGCCGATAATGATATTGTTTATGTAAGTATTCATTCGCTTCATAAAATTTCAAAATACTCAGGAAAAGAAGGCGCAGTGCCAAAAATATATAAGTTAGGAAGTGGTGTTTGGAAGGCATTAAAACAAAAAACAAAAGCGCGGGTTAAACATATTGCGTTTAATTTAATTCAGTTATACGCGAAACGTCGTTTGGAAAAAGGCTTCGCTTTCGGGCCGGATTCTTACATGCAAAAAGAATTAGAAAGTTCTTTTATTTACGAAGATACACCAGATCAAATTACAGCCACACATGATGTAAAAACGGACATGGAAAACGACCGTCCAATGGATCGTTTGGTTTGTGGCGATGTGGGTTTCGGAAAAACGGAGGTGGCTATTCGTGCCGCATTTAAAGCAGTTGATAATGGAAAACAAGTCGCCATTTTGGTACCAACAACTATTTTGGCCTACCAGCATTATAGGACATTTACTGAAAGGTTAAAAGACATGCCCGTAACGGTAAGCTATTTGAACAGATTTAGAACGGCAAAACAAAAAGCAGAAACTTTAAACGGATTAGAGGACGGAAAAATAGACATCGTAATCGGAACACATCAGTTGGTAAATAAAAATGTGAAATTCCGCGATTTAGGTTTGCTTATTGTTGATGAGGAACAAAAATTTGGCGTGAATGTAAAAGACAAATTAAAAACCATTGCCGCAAATATTGATACGCTTACTTTAACCGCTACACCCATTCCTAGAACGCTACAATTTTCATTAATGGCAGCCCGCGATTTATCAGTAATTACTACGCCGCCACCAAATCGATATCCAATTGAAACCAACGTTATTCGCTTTAATGAAGAAACCATTCGGGATGCCATTTCGTATGAAATTGAACGTGGCGGACAAGTTTTCTTTGTCAATAATCGCATCGAAAACATTAAGGAAGTTGCCGGAATGATTCAGCGATTAATACCTAATGCAAAGGTAGGAATTGGTCACGGGCAAATGGAAGGAAAAAAACTAGAAGAATTGATGCTGGCTTTTATAGAAGGCGAGTTTGATGTTTTGGTAGCTACAACAATAATTGAAAGCGGTTTAGACGTACCCAACGCGAATACGATTTTCATTAATAATGCCAATAATTTTGGCCTTTCAGATTTGCATCAAATGCGAGGTAGAGTAGGACGTAGCAATAAAAAAGCATTTTGCTATTTTATCACGCCACCCGAATCTGTTATGACGGATGATGCCCGAAAACGCATCAATGCTTTGGTACAATTTTCAGAACTAGGCAGCGGTTTAAATATTGCAATGAAGGATTTGGAAATTCGTGGTGCAGGCGATTTGTTAGGTGGCGAACAAAGTGGTTTTATAAATGAAATTGGCTTTGATACCTATCAAAAAATTATGAATGAAGCCATTGACGAATTAAAAGAAAATGAATTTGCCAATTTATATGAAGAAGAAAACGATATTGAAACCAAAGAATTTGTAAAAGAATTTCAAATTGATACCGATTTTGAATTGCTATTTCCAGATGAATATATTAACAATATTTCAGAGCGATTGAGTTTGTATAACGAATTAGGCTCCGTAAAAAATAGTTTGGAATTAGTTGCTTACGAAAAAAGATTAATTGACCGATTTGGACCTTTGCCAAAAGAAGCGGGTTTCCTATTAAACAGTGTTAGAATAAAATGGAAAGCCAAACAAATTGGTTTAGAACGATTAATTCTGAAACAAAATAAAATGATTGGTTATTTTATTGGCGACCAGCAATCTAATTTTTACCAAAGCAACCGCTTTATGAATGCGATGAAATTTGCACAACAAAACGGAAATTTATGTAAAGTAAAAGAAAAAGCAACCAAAAACGGATTACGACTTTTAATAACTTTTGAAAATGTAAAAAGCATTAACAAAGCATTAGAATTAATTGAAATGATATAATCTTAAAAAAGTAATGTTCATTTTTCAAAAAAAAAACTTATTTTTACACGTTTACACACTAAATAACCAAAAATAAAGTTATTTATAAAAACCATATAACATTGAAAAACAAACAATTAAAACATTTACTTACAATTGGTAGTATTGCCATACTTTTGGCATGTTCTACCAAAAAAGATAATTATATTAATAGAAAGTGGCATTCCACAAATACAAAATATAATGTTTTATATAATGGAGATGTGGCAATGCAAAAAGGAATTGCAGATGTAAAAGCTACTTATTCGGATGATTTTTGGGACCTACTTCCGTTAGAACGTATGCAAATTATGCCAACAGAACAAAAAGAAGGAGCAGTAACCAAAAACGCTAATTTTGATCGTGCCGAAACTAAGGCCACAAAAGCCATTCAGAAACATTCGATGAACATTGGCGGATATGAAAAAAACAATCAAATTGACGAATCTTATTTGATGTTGGGCAAATCTAGGTATTACGAACACCGCTATTTGCCAGCTATGGAAGCATTTAATTATATTTTATATAAATATCCAACAAGTAATAACGTCTACCAAGCACAAGTGTGGCGTGAAAAAGTCAATTTAAAATTAGAAAACGAACAATTAGCCATAAATAACTTAAATAGAACGCTAAAAGGACAAAAAGTTACGGGTCAGGATTTGGCCGATATCCATTCGGTATTGGCGCAAGCTTATATTAAAAAAAATGTTTTAGATAGTGCTCTAGCATCAGTAAAAATATCCAAAAAAGAAACAAAACTAAAAGAAGAAAAAGCCCGTTATACTTTTATTTTAGGTCAATTGTACGAGAAGTTAAATTACTCAGACAGTGCATTTGTAGCCTATCAGGAAGTAATTGATTTGAAACGCAAGTCGCCACGTAGCTATACTATTTATGCGCATTTGAAACAAGCTACTCAGTTTGATTTTGAAAAAGGCGACACGGTAGCTTTCCATAAAAATCTAGACAAATTACTAGAAAACATTGAAAATAAAAGTTTTAGAGATGTAATCCATCACCAAAGAGCTGTTTTTTACGATAAAAAAGGAAAGGAAAATTTAGCGATTTCAAACTATAATAAATCGTTGAAAAATATTTCGACAGATAAATATTTAGCAGCTTTAAACTATAGAAATATTTCGGATATCTACTACAGAAAAGAAAATTTCCATTCCGTAAAAAAATATTTAGATTCTACTCTGGTTTATTTACCAGAAAAAAACAAGGCATTCAAACCTACCAAAAAGAAGTTAGAAGTAATTACAGATGTTGTAAAATATCTAGACATTATTAATCATTCAGATAGTATTATAAGTGTTTCTAAAATGGCTGCTTCTGAAAAAATTAAATTTTATCAAAAATATATTGCCAAATTAAAAATATCAGATTCTATCGCAGCTAAAAAAGCAGCAGATGATTTGGCTTTATCAAAAAATAATCTAAAAGCAGATATGTTTTCTGGAGAAAATTTTAGTGATAACTTAAGTACCAACGATAAAAATTATACAGCAGGAAATGCAAAGCCAAAAAATCCGGTTGTAAAAACCCCTTTGGTTAAGCAATCCTCAAATTCAGATGATTTACAAAGTAATTTTTATTTTTATAATGCGGTAACAGTTGCACAAGGAAAAATAAATTTTAAGAAAAAATGGGGCGATATTAAATATGGCGACAATTGGAAATCAATAGCAGTTACAAATCAAAACCAAACTGAAAACGCTGAAGAGGAAACAGACGAAGAAACATCAGTTAAAACGGAAGAAGTTGGCCTAGAACCAAAATACAAAACCTCTTTTTACATTGATCAACTTCCAAAAGAAGCTAAAGTTTTAGATAGTTTAAATATCGAGGCCAATTATGCTCGTTTTCAACTTGGTGCTATTTTTAAAGAAAAACTTAAAGAAAATAAGTTGGCCATAACTTCTTTTGAAGATATATTAGTAAACAAACCAGAAAACAAATTAGTATTGCCAACTTACTATAATTTATATCTTTTATATGGGGCTATAAATAATGAAAAAGCGCTAGCTTACAAACAAAAAATCTTATCAGAATATCCCGAAAGTAGGTATGCATCGGCATTTAATAACACTACAATAAATGCTGATATTACTGCAGATTCTGAATTTTATGCGCTCTATACAAAAGTAGAAAAAGGATTATTTAGAGAAGCAAATTTAGAAATCGATGCTTTACTTAAAAAATATGACGGAGATGAATTAAATGCTAAATTTGATGTTTTAAAAGCAAAAATTTCAGCAAGATTATTCGGACTTTCAGCTTATAAAATGGCGTTGCAAAAAGTTGTAAAAAATTATCCAAAAGCCGAAGAAACAAAAAAAATAGCATCCATTTTAAGTTCAGATATTCCTGCTTTGGAATCATTAAAATTTGGAGCTACGCCTAAAACATATAATTTGGTTTTTATAACCAATTATCCAAATGAACTTTCGCACAAAAACTTAATTGAAAAATTAAATAAATATGCCAAAGAATCTGGTGACAACAAAGTTAAAGTGTCAAATGATATTTACAATGTGGACAAAAATATGATTGTGTTACACGGAATTATAAATAAAGCAACTGCAGCATCTGTTTACAATTATCTAAAAGAGCACAAAGATTATAAAATTAAAGATACGCCATTTATCATTTCAAATGAAGATTATAAAGTGGTTCAAGTTAAGAAAAACGTAGAAGAATATTTAGCTCAAATCAAATAAGTATGCCAAAATCAGACTACGATTTACTAGGTAAAACAAATCGAATTGTAGAACAAACTTCCATTACTGGGAATATAATTTGTACTGCCGATTTACGCTTAGATGGCGAATTAATTGGCGATATTACTTGCAAAGGAAAAATTGTGTTGGGTCCAAAAAGTAAAGTGGAAGGAAATATTACCTGCAAAAACATTGATATCGAAGGCAAATTCAACGGTAAATTAGTGGTGGAAGAATTACTAGGAATCAAAAAAACAGCCAAAATTTCTGGAGAAGTAACCGTAGGAAAATTAGCTATCGAACCAGGGGCTATTTTTGAAGCCAGTTGCGAGATGAAATCAAAATAAATTTTGTCTAAAAACAGACTAAAATGACACAAAGCAACAAGTCAAAACCTTTAAATAAATGGATTCAATTAATAAGCATTCCGGCACAAATGGGGATGGTTATTTTTTTGTTTGCCTATCTTGGTCAGTATTTAGATGAAAAATACCAGTCTGAAAACTATGTAAAAATTTTTACAATTGTAGGCGTTTTTTTAGCCATGTATAATGTAATTCGTCAAGTCAACCAACTAAATAAAAATGAAAAATAACCTCTTGTTTTTTATACGAATTTTCTTTTTTTCTTTTTCGTTATATGTTATCAATCGCTTGGTTTTTCTATTACCTAGTTTGAAGCAGGCAGAAGAAAAATTTCATTTCCCAATTGCCCTTTTATTTTTACTTTTTTTTGTGTTTTTGAATCTAATATTATTCCTTGTAAAAAGAGTATCTGAAAAAAGCTTTGACAATACCGGCATGGTTTTTATGATAGCCACTTTTATGAAAACGGGTATAGTTTATTTCATCATCAAACCCATTTTAAGCATACCAAATAATCAAATTGAAAAAACAAATTGTCTGATCGTTTTTATGGGTTTTTTAGTAATCGAAACGATTATAACAATAGGTATTTTGAATAAAAAACAATAAACCAATTTAATTTCGAATAGTTTGGTAAAAAAAGTAATTTTCTAGTGTTGTAATTTAAAGAAAAAAATATACCTTTGCAAAAATTTTTAGGACAATATTTATTAGAATATATATTTTATGTTGATTTCAAGAATAACAATTCACTTATTTATAGCCACAATTTTTGCGGTTTTTCCAGTAGTTACTTTTGCTAATGCAGATACAACTCATGTTGTAAAATCGGCACATACAGAAGTTGTAAATCAGGGAGAAGTTGCAACTAAAGAAATTGTTTCGGAAGAAAACCAATCGCAACAAGAAAGAGCAGCATTTATTCAACATCACTTACTAGATTCTCATGATTTTCATTTGTTTTCTTATGGAAAAACATCAGGTCATGAAACACATATTGGAATTCCTTTACCAGTAATTTTATGGGAAGACGGATTGCATTTTTTCATGTCATCAGAATTTCACCACGGTGAAGCCGTTGCAGAATCAAATGGTAAATATTTCAAAATAAATCACCACGATGGGATGATTTACAATACGGATGCAAATGGAACTTTTAATATTGACGAAAAACACCATACTACAAATACAAAACCTATCGACTTTTCTATCACAAAAAGTATTGTAATGATTTTAATCGTCGCTTTATTGATGTTTATGATTTTTAGAAACCTTGGGAAATCGTACAGTAAAAATGGTGGAATTGCCACTGGTGTTGGAAGATTTTTCGAGCCATTAGTACTTTACATCAGAGATGAAATTGCAATTCCTAATATTGGAGAAAAGCATTATAAAAAATACATGAGTCATTTATTGACTGTTTTCTTCTTTATTTGGTTTTTAAATATGTTTGGTTTAACGCCACTTGGAGTTAACGTTACCGGAAATATCGCAATTACTGCTTCATTAGCAATTATTACTTATTTCATTACAACGTTTACTGCTAATGGTAATTATTGGGGTCACATTTTCTGGATGCCGGGAGTGCCCGCTCTAATGAAAATTATTTTAGCACCAATCGAGTTTTTAGGAACAATCATTAAGCCATTTTCATTAATGATTCGTTTGTATGCTAATATGTTGGCAGGACACGTGGTTATAATGAGTATTATTGCGTTAATGTATACTTTTAGTAGTCCAATCGGAAGCCCGTTATCATTTGTATTGGCTTTTGTATTATCAATATTAGAAATTTTAGTAGCATTATTACAAGCCTACATTTTTACGATGTTAACGGCTTTGTATTTTGGAGCTGCTAAAGAAGAGCATCATCATGAAGAAGCTCATTAATAAATTGAATGTTTAATTAAATATATATACATTATGGAAGGAACTCTTAACCTTGTAGGAGCTGGATTAGTAGTTATTGGTGCTGGTATAGGTATCGGTAGAATTGGTGGATCAGCAATGGACGCTATTGCTCGTCAACCAGAAGCGACTGGAAAAATTCAAACCGCTATGCTTATTGCAGCAGCGTTAATTGAAGGAATTGGTTTTGCAGCGTTATTCGCAGTAAAATAATTAAAACTAACAATTGTTGTAACGGTTGGTTACAACAATTGTTTACTTTGAAAATTAAAATTAAACACTATATATAATGGAAGAATTATTAGGTCAATTTTCATTTGGTTTATTTATCTTGCAAACAGTTTTATTCGTAGGATTAATCCTTTTACTTAAAAAGTTTGCATGGAAACCTATTTTAGATGCAGTAAACGAACGTGAAGAAGGCATCAAAGAAGCTATTCTTTTGGCAGAAAATGCAAAAAAAGAAATGATGGCTTTAAAATCAGATAATCAAAAATTATTAGATCAAGCCCGTGCAGAAAGAGATACAATGATTAAAGAAGCAACTGCTATCAAAGAAAAAATGATTGCTGATGCAAAATCTGAAGCACAATCTCAAGGCGCAAAAATGATTGAACAAGCGAAAGCTACCATCGAAAGCGAAAAAAATAATGCAGTTGCTGAAATAAAAAATCAAGTATCTTCATTGTCTTTAGAAATCGCTGAAAAATTATTAAAAGAAGAATTATCTAACAAAGAATCTCAAACTAAATTGGTTGAGAAAATGTTAGCTGATGTTAAATTAAACTAATCCAAAGTTATGTCAAGAGCTGCGATTAGATACGCAAAAGCAATTATAGATATCGCTACAGAAAGCAACAATACCGCTGCTGTTAATAACGATATGAAAACAATTGGCGCTGCTATTAAAGAAAACGGAGAGTTACATGAATTTTTATCAAATCCTATAGTTAATGGAACGATAAAAATGAATGCTTTAACTGAAATATTTCCATCTTTACAAGCAGAAACTAAAGGTTTGTTTCAATTGTTAGTAGCAAATAAAAGATTTGAAATTTTGTCTGCAATTACTTCACAATTCAATACATTATTTGATATTGCAAGTGGTATTGAACAAGCAGTTGTTACTACAGCTGTTCCTTTAACTGCAGAATTAGAAGTATTAGTTAAAAATAAGTTGAAAGAATTTTCTTCAAACACTATTTCTATTACTAACGTAGTAGATGCTTCCATTATTGGAGGTTTTATTTTAAGAATTGGAGATAAACAATACAATGCATCTGTGGCAAACAAATTACAACAGTTAAAAAGAGAATTTACATATTAAATAAATACCATTAAATATATATAAAATGGCAGAAATTAAACCAGCTGAAATTTCAGCAATATTAAAGAAACAATTATCAGATTTTCAATCTGGCGCTACGTTAGAAGAAGTAGGTACTGTACTACAAGTTGGTGATGGTATTGCTCGTGTTTATGGTTTATCAAATGCGCAATACGGCGAGTTAGTGCAATTCGATAACGGATTAGAAGCTATCGTATTGAACTTAGAAGAAGACAATGTTGGTGTGGTTTTATTAGGACCATCAACTGGAATTAAAGAAGGTTCTAACGTAAAAAGAACCAACAGAATTGCGTCTTTAAAAGTAGGTGAGCAAATGGTTGGTCGTGTAGTAAATACACTTGGCGAACCAATTGATGGTAAAGGACCAATCGGCGGCGAATTATACGAAATGCCTTTAGAGCGTAAAGCACCTGGAGTTATTTTCCGTCAACCAGTAACGGAACCATTACAAACTGGTATCAAAGCAATCGATGCGATGATTCCTGTGGGACGTGGACAACGTGAGTTAGTTATTGGTGACCGTCAAACTGGTAAATCATCAGTTTGTTTAGATACCATCTTAAATCAAAAAGAATTTTACGATGCTGGTCAACCAGTATTCTGTATATATGTTGCAATTGGACAAAAAGCGTCTACAGTTGCATCAATCGCAAAAACATTAGAAGAAAAAGGTGCAATGGCTTATACAGTTATTGTTGCTGCAAATGCTTCTGACCCAGCGCCAATGCAAGTATATGCTCCTATGGCAGGTGCTGCAATTGGTGAGTACTTCCGTGATTCAGGTCGTCCTGCTTTAATTATTTATGACGATTTATCTAAGCAAGCAGTTGCTTACCGTGAAGTATCTTTATTGTTAAGAAGACCTCCAGGACGTGAAGCATATCCAGGTGACGTTTTCTACTTACACTCTCGTTTATTAGAAAGAGCTTGTAAAGTAATTAACGATGACAATATCGCTAAAAACATGAATGATTTACCAGATTCTTTAAAAGGAATTGTAAAAGGTGGTGGTTCATTAACAGCGTTGCCAATTATCGAAACACAAGCGGGTGACGTTTCTGCATATATTCCAACAAACGTAATTTCT
>NZ_JBIPMS010000096.1:0-6476 GCF_044368995.1 Flavobacterium sp.
ACATTAGATTTAAATATTAGTTATCCAACCGGCGATGTAGACTTTTTTGGCGACCCAGAATTTGATGTAGCCCGAAGAGAAATTGTTTCAAATTCTAAATATCTTCAAGTGCGTCCTTTGCCCGAAAAAGGGAAACCAGATAATTTTACTGGCGCAGTTGGCGCCTTTGAATTTAAAGCAAATGTTACTAAAAATCAATTAAAATCTGGAGAATCTTTACAACTAGATTTGATTGTTTCTGGGAAGGGAAATTTAAAATTATTTGAAATCCCTAAACCTAATTTACCAACTAATTTTGAGATTTATGAACCAAAACATCAAGAATTTGTAAACGAAAATATCAATGGAATTTCAGGTAAAATTATAGATAGTTATACTTTAATCCCTCAAGAAAAAGGCAATTTTAAATTAAAACCACAATACTTTTCTTTTTTCGATATACAATCAAAAGCATATAAAACCATTTCATCTGAAGCTATTAATTTAGATGTTTCGCAAGGAGAAAATCAATCGAATGTTACTTCTGTTTCTAAATCTAAAATAACTGAAAAATTTCAAAAAACCGAGTCAACATCAGGTTTTGAATTTACCTTTTTACATTTTATTGGAAGTATAACTTTAGTGGGGTTGGCTTTGTTATTTGTTACACTTAAAAGAAACAAATCTTTTGCGTCTGAAGCGGTAATAACAGAAATAAAATACGAAAAAAAGGATTTTTCTGTAATCGATATGCAACAATTTATAACAAATAAAGAAGTGTTTTATCAGGAAATGGAACTTAAAATCTACGCTTTTTTACACTATAAATTTGGATTAGAAAAAGCCGATTTAAATAAAGAAAACATCATTCAGAAATTTCAGGAAAACCAAATTTCTCAAGAAAACACAAACGATTTTATAGCGCTGTTACAAAACTGCGAAAAAGCAAGATACATGCCAAAATCTGACGGAAATATGCAAATGGATTTTGAAAAATTACAACAGTTGGTAAAAATTATTAACGGTTAAATCCAATAATAGTAATATAATATCGTTTAGTGTATATTTGTAGTTCAACTTATTTTATGAAATCGCGATTAACAACAAGTTTGCGCAAGCAAACACCGATAAATATAAAGGCGATACCATATATGACCGCTATAAAATAAATTTTACATATATGAAAAAAATACTTTTCTATTTATTTTTCTGTTTATCCCTTCTTTCATTTTCACAACAGAAATTATGGAAAGGATATTTTTCATATAATGAAATTACAGATGTTTGTATTGCTAACCAGAAAGTATATTCTAGCACTAAAAATTCAGTTTTTAATAAAGACGTTTCCTCAAATATTTTAACCACTTTTACTTCTATAAACGACGTAAAACCCGATGAAATAACCGCTATTTTACACACGTCTAATAATTATACCTTAATTGGAAATAAAAACGGATTAATAATTCTTATAAAACCAGACGGGACCACGCTTAATAAAGTTGATATTATTACCGATGTGCCTGTGCCCGCCAACAGTAAAAAAATTAATGATTTTTTTGAATATGATGGGAAAGTTTACGTGTCTACACAATACGGAATTAGCGTAATCAAATTGTCTAATTTTGAAATTGAAAACAGTTTTTATATTGGAAATTCTGGGGAGTTTGTAGATGTTTTACAAACTACAGTTTTTAATAATGAAATTTTTGCAGTAACCCGAACACAAGGCATAAAAAAAGCAAGTGTAAACAATCCTTTTTTATACGATTTTTCGCAATGGTCCGTTTTTAATTCTTTAAACTGGTCTAGTTTAGTAGTTTTTAGCAATCAACTAATCGCAACAGATTTTTCTACTAATATTTATAAGTTTATTGGAAATATACCACAAGTTTTTAGTACACATTACACGACCCCATTAAAGCTAAGAACCGATGGCGAATATTTAACTTTTACTGGTCAGTTTCAAGTAAATGTATACAATAGTAGTTTGACACTTTTTGCATCTACATTTCAAGTAACTGGTGTTTCAGAATTACTTACTTGTGCCATAACTAAAAACGACAAATTATATATAGGAACGGCAAAAAACGGATTATATGAAGCACCTTTAAGCAGTAATTTAGTTTTTATCAACATATCTCCAAACGGACCTATTGAAGATTTGGCCTTTAAAGTCTCCAAAACCAAAAACGATTTATGGCTAACTCACGGAAGTTATGACAGAGCCTACAAGCCAGATTACAAGTTGCAAGGCATTAGTCTTTTTAATACAAATACGGGATGGGCTAAAATTCCGAATACCGAAGTAGCGGGTGCTTTAACGTTAACAGCAATAGTAGAAAATCCAAGAAATACCAACGAAGTTTTTGTGGCTTCAGGACACAGTGGTTTATTGAAATTTACTAATAAAACAAATCCGTTTTTATTTAACGAAACCAATTTTTTAGAGTCGGTGCTTTTGCCGCCACCAAACCAAAACTTTATTTCAGTGCGAATTAACGGAATGAAATACGACAAAGACGGCAATTTATGGCTTACAAATGCCTTAGTTAATAACGGAATAAAAGTATTGAAAAGCAATAATACTTGGCAATCCTATAACTTAAATAACATTATTCAAAATCCAACAGCATTGCATTACGGCAATATTGACATCGATAAAAATGGCACAAAATGGACGGCTACGTACGCCGGGGGCGTAATTGGTTTTAATGAAAAGTACAACAATAAATTTATAATTATTAACGAAGAAAACGGAAATTTACCCAATAACGATGTGCGATGTGTCGCCGTTGACAATAAAAACCAACTTTGGATTGGGACTTTCAAAGGATTAAGAATTTTAACTAGTGTAGACAGATTTATTTCTGAATCATCGTTAACAACCACAAACATTGTTATTCAGGATGGCGATTTGGCTCAAGAATTGTTTTACCAACAAGTAATTCAAGATATTAAAGTGGATGGTGCCAACAACAAATGGGTAGCTATAGCAGATGCTGGAGTTTTTCAGGTAAGTCCAAACGGGCAAACCACGTTACGAAGATTTACTAAAGAAAATTCGCCTTTACCCAGTAACAATGTCTTAGATATAGAAATTGACGAGGTTTCTGGCGAAGTGTTTTTTGCCACAGATAAAGGATTGGTTTCCTTTTTAGGATCGGCTACAAAAGGAGATGATGATTTACAAAACGTATACATTTATCCAAATCCTGTACGTCCTGAATATTCAGGAACAGTAAAAATATCTGGATTGATGGACAAAGTAAATTTGAAAATCACAGACATTGAAGGAAATTTAGTTTTTGAAACAACCTCTTCTGGCGGAACGGTAGAATGGGATACCACCGCGTTTGGAAAATATAAGGTAGCTTCTGGCGTATATATGGTTTTTGTTTCGTCAAGCGATGCGGCAGAAACCACAGTAAAAAAAATAATGGTAATTAGATAATGCAAATAAAAACCAAGGCCATTGTTTTAAGCGCAATTAAGTACCAAGAGAAAAGTTTAATTGTTAAATGTTTTACCCAATCAGACGGGTTAAAATCTTATTTCATACCCAGTGCGTTTTCATCCAAAAAATCCAATCAAAAAATAGCCTATTTTCAGCCGTTTACTATTCTTGATATTGAAGCCAATCATAAGAATAAAGGCACATTAGAGCATTTCAAAGAAGTAAAACTGGCGTATAATTATCAAAATATAAATACGGATATTGTAAAAAGCGCTATGGTTTTTTTCTTATCGGAAGTAGTGCAAAACAGTGTTTTTGAAGAAGAAAAAAATGAGAACCTATTTTCATTTTTAGAAACTTCTTTGTTGTGGTTAGACGCCAATGATTCGGTTTCAAATTTCCACCTAATTTTTCTTTTAGAACTCACCAAATTTTTAGGGTTTTATCCGCAAATACAAGAAGCAGATTTAGCCTATTTTGAAATGATTGATGGCGTTTTTTCTCCCTTTCAAGGCACAAGTTGTCTTAACGCACACGAATCTAACTTGCTTAAAAAAGCAATACAGTTGAGATATGACGATAGTAAAAAAATATTTGCAGGAGTGGAACGACAAATGCTGTTAAAAATCCTTTTGGATTATTATGCCATTCATTTAGATGGTTTTAAAAAACCTAAATCATTAGAAATTTTAAAAGAAGTTTTTTCTTAACATTCAACTTTTGCCTTTTACCTTTTGCCTTTTCTCTTTAAATCATTACTTTCGCAAATTGATTTAAGTAAGCGATAAAATGAGCACAAAATTTACAGAATACAAAGGACTTGACTTACCAACAGTAGCGTCAGAAGTTCTTGATTTTTGGAAGAAAAATAACATCTTTGAAAAAAGCGTGTCTACACGTGAAGGAAATCCTCCATTTGTGTTTTTTGAAGGACCACCTTCTGCAAACGGATTGCCTGGGATTCACCACGTAATGTCGCGCGCTATTAAAGATATTTTTTGTCGATATAAAACTCAAAAAGGCTTTCAAGTAAAACGAAAAGCAGGTTGGGATACGCACGGACTCCCAGTAGAATTAGGCACAGAAGCTGCTTTAGGAATTACAAAAGAAGACATTGGGAAAACCATTTCCGTTTCAGATTATAACGAAGCCTGTAAGAAAACAGTAATGCGTTACACCGATGTTTGGAACGATTTAACCGAAAAAATGGGCTATTGGGTAGATATGGAAGATCCGTATGTGACTTACAAATCCAAATATATGGAGTCGGTTTGGTGGCTACTCAAACAAATTTACAACAAAGATTTGCTTTACAAAGGGTACACCATTCAACCGTATTCGCCAAAAGCGGGGACAGGTTTGTCTTCTCACGAAGTCAATCAGCCGGGTTCGTATAGAGATGTAACGGATACTACTGTAGTAGCGCAATTTAAAACCAAAAACGAAACGTTACCAAACTTTTTACAAGGTTTTGGAACTATTCATATTTTAGCTTGGACAACCACACCTTGGACGTTGCCAAGTAATACCGCTTTAACCGTTGGTCCAAAAATTGAGTATGTTTTAGTACAAACATTTAATCAATACACTTATGAGCCCGTAAGTGTTATTTTAGCTAAGAATTTAGTAGGCAAACAATTTGGAAAAGGATTTATTGAAAGTACAGAAGGAGTTGATTTTGAAAATTTCAAAGAGGGCGATAAAAACATTCCATATAAAATACTATCCGAATGTAAAGGTGCTGATTTAGTTGGAATTCGTTACGAACAATTAATGAAATTGGCTTTGCCATATGAAAATGCTGAAAATGCTTTTAGAGTAATTGCAGGAGATTTTGTCACCACAGAAGACGGAACTGGAATTGTACACACCGCTCCAACTTTCGGAGCTGATGATGCGAAAGTAGCCAAAGAAGCCACTCCAGAAGTACCGCCAATGTTGGTTTTAGATGAAAACGGAAACGCTGTTCCTTTGGTAGATTTACAAGGAAAATTCATTCAAGGTTTGGGCGACTATTCCGGTAAATATGTTAAAAATGAATACTATAACGAAGGCGTAGCACCAGAACGCTCTGCCGATGTAGAAATTGCTATTCAATTAAAAGAAGAAAATAAAGCTTTTAAAGTTGAAAAATACGTACACAGTTACCCACATTGCTGGCGAACAGACAAACCTATTTTATATTATCCGCTAGATTCTTGGTTCATTAAAGTAACCGAAATCAAAGACCGCATGTTCGATTTAAACGAAACCATCAATTGGAAGCCAAAAGCTACAGGTGAAGGACGTTTTGGAAATTGGTTAAAAAACGCCAACGATTGGAACTTATCTCGTTCAAGATATTGGGGAATTCCTTTGCCAATTTGGAGAAATGAAGAAGGCACAGAAGAAATTTTAGTAGGCTCTGTAGCAGAATTATACCACGAAATTGAAAAATCCATTGCAGCTGGTTTCATGACTGAAAATCCATATAAAGGATTTGAAATCGGAAATATGACTGAAGAAAATTACGATTTGGTTGATTTACACAAAAATGTGGTTGATGAAATCATATTGGTTTCCGTATCAGGCAAACCCATGAAACGTGAAACAGATTTAATTGACGTTTGGTTCGATTCTGGTGCGATGCCTTATGCACAATGGCATTATCCTTTTGAGAATAAGGAAAAAATTGATGAAAACGAAGACTTCCCAGCCGATTTCATTGCTGAGGGAGTAGACCAAACAAGAGGGTGGTTTTATACCTTACACGCGATTTCTACCTTAGTTTTTGATAAAATTGCGTATAAAAACGTGGTGTCAAATGGTTTAGTATTAGACAAAAACGGACAAAAAATGTCAAAACGTTTAGGAAATGCTGCCGATCCATTTGAAACGTTAGCGGAATATGGTCCAGATGCTACGCGTTGGTACATGATTTCAAACGCCAATCCGTGGGACAATCTAAAATTCGATTTAGAAGGCATTGCTGAGGTGCGTAGAAAATTCTTTGGAACACTTTATAACACCTATTCTTTCTTTGTTTTATATGCCAATATTGATG
>NZ_JBIPMS010000097.1:0-6388 GCF_044368995.1 Flavobacterium sp.
ATTTTGGAATTTGGAATTTTAAAATTTGGAATTTTAAACTTAAATTATGATTTTAGAAATAGTATCACCAGAAGCCACTTTATTTTCAGGAGAAGTAACCTCCGTTTCTGTTCCAGGAATTAATGGCGAGTTTCAAATGTTAAACAATCACGCAGCTGTAGTTTCCATTTTACAAAAAGGAAATGTAAAAATCAGTGCAACTAGTTTTAATATTGATAAAAACAATGAATCAAAATTTACAAAAGTAAATGAGCAAACTTATTGGTTAGCCATTCAATCTGGTACTATAGAGATGAATAACAATAAAGTAATTGTTTTAGCAGACTAATTCAGTACTTTTTTAAAATAACAATCCCGATAAGCATTTTCTTATCGGGATTTTTTTTATGTCATTGCGAGGTACGAAGCAATCTTATTTGCCTAATCTTCAATATATTCTATAATATCCTCTGGTTTACAATTCAAAATTTTGCAAATTGAATTTAGTGTAGAAAATTTAATAGCTCTTGCCTTTCCTGTTTTTAAAATTGATAAGTTCGCCAAAGTCATATCCAACTTTTCTGCCAATTCATTGGAACGCATTTTGCGTTTAGCAAGCATCACATCTAAATTAATTATAATTGCCATAATTATATGGTAAGTTCATTTTGTTCTTTCAAACGTTTTCCAACCTTAAAAACTTCTGCTAATACTTTAAAAAACAAGCCAATTCCAATCAAATAAATAAATGGACCATAACCAAATTGAATGCCAATTTTATCTTTAGAAATTTTTATAAGAAACTCGCATATCAAATAAATAAAAGCAGAATATAGTATAAGTTTTCCTATTTGTCTTAATAAATCGTAGCAAGTTTCTTCAAAAATTAATTTATTATAAAATAGGTTTAATAGTTTCTTAAATAAATATAAAATATAAATACCTAGTCCATAATTAAATAAAGCTATAACAAAAGCAATTTTCGAATTGACCGTATTTAATTCTATATTGTTACCAGAAATTTGTAAAGGAATGTCAATTGGTTCATTTGAAATTAATAACAAAATACAAATAATTATGGAAATTGGATAAAAAATTAAAGACATTATCCATACATAATTTACAATAGTTTTTAATAAGTTTAAGTTTCTCATAGTTTTATTTTTAATAAATAATTTTCAAATATAATAAATAATTATTAAATAACAATAAAAAATTAAATTATTGTATTTAATTTTGATTTTCGTATTTTTACACTATGAAAATTCCAAAAGCACTTCAGCAAAAAATACTTTTTCGTAAAGACTCCAATGCGTTACGCAATTTGCCTTTACCTACAAGTGGAATCGATTTTTCATCCAACGATTATTTGGGTTTTGCTAAAAACGAAGAAATATTTGACACTACACACCAATATTTAGTTGAGAATAACATCAAAATAAACGGCGCAACAGGTTCCCGATTACTTTCAGGAAATCATAATTTGTATGAAACTACTGAAAAATATATTGCGGCTTTTCATCAAACTGAAGCGGCTTTAATTTTTAATTCGGGTTACGATGCTAATGTTGGGTTTTTTAGCGCTGTGCCGCAAAGAAATGATGTCATTTTATATGATGAGTTGTGTCATGCTTCCATTCGTGATGGCATACAAATGAGTCACGCCAAATCATACAAATTTCAACATAACGATTACGAAGACTTAGAAATGAAAATTGCCAAACTCCAAACTCCAAATTCCGAACTTCATACAATTTACATCGTTACAGAGTCTGTTTTTTCTATGGATGGCGATACGCCTAATATGGAAACTTTAGTACAACTTTCAGAAAAATTTAAGGCACTTTTAGTAGTTGATGAAGCACACGCATTGGGTGTTTTTGGAGAAAAAGGAGAAGGCGTAATTCAATCGCAACAACTTCAAGATAAAGTATTTGCCCGAATTATGACATTCGGTAAAGGCTTGGGATGTCACGGCGCAGCTATTTTAGGAAATACTGATTTAATAGAATATTTAGTCAATTTTGCAAGAAGTTTTATATATACAACCGGACTTTCGCCTCATTCGGTAGCAACAATTTTAGTAGCGTATCAAAATTTAAATCAGTCGGTTGCCCTTCATAAATTAAAAGAAAACATTACTTTTTTCAATCAGCAAAAGCAACTTTTAGGCATCAAACCTTTGTTTGTTTACAGTAAATCGGCCATTCATTCGGCTATACTTCCTGGAAATGATAAAGTAAAAAAAATCGCTTCTCAATTACAAGAAAAAGGATTTGAAGTGAAAGCAATTTTGTCGCCAACTGTTCCGGAAGGTCAAGAAAGACTTCGATTTTGCTTGCATTCTTATACTACGGAATCAGAAATGAAAAACGTGTTAGACGAATTAAGCACATTAATTCTATAATTAATATGAGACAATCATTAATTGAAGTTGCCAATTATCAATATTCCTCTGAGGCGTATTTATTTAAAGGAAAATTAGAATCAGAAGGCATTGAAGTATTTTTACAAAATGAAAACACAATTAATACCGATCCACTATTGAGCAATGCTTTAGGCGGCGTTAAAATATTTGTAAATTCAGAAGACGTGCTAAAAGCAAGACATATTTTAGACTCCATTCCTGAATATTCTGTTGATGATAAAGGCGAATTATTATCTTGCCCGAATTGTTGTTCTCAAAAAGTAAATATGGCAACTACAATTAAAGATGTAAAATCGTTTATGGCTTTTATATATGGTTTGCTCACGTTATCCATGCCATTACTTTCTAAACAAAAATATAAGTGCGAAAACTGTAACTTTGAATTTTAAAAAACAATTCCACAAAGATTCGCTAAATTCCACAAAGTTTCACAAAGTTTTTATTTGTATTTTTGTGTAGCTCAGCGGACACTTTGTGAATCTCTGCGAAACAACTCAAAAATATGAAACTATTTATAACAGGAATCGGAACAGATGTAGGCAAAACAATTGCGTCATCAATTATTGTAAAAGCTTTAGAAGCGGATTATTGGAAACCCATACAAGCGGGCGATTTAGATAATTCGGATACGAATAAAGTGGAAAAATATGTCTCAAATCCTACTACAAAATTCCATAAAAACGCTTATGCGTTGCAAACGCCTGCAAGTCCGCATTATGCAGCTGCAATTGACGGAATTACAATACATTTAAACCAAATTAAGGAACCAAAAACTACCAACCATTTGGTGGTGGAAGGTGCAGGTGGTGTTTTAGTCCCATTAAATAGTACGGATTGTGTTATAGACATTATTCAGCCAGATTATAAGGTAATTGTGGTTTCTAGGCATTATTTAGGAAGTATTAACCATACTTTAATGACCATTGAAATTCTAAAATCTAGAAAGTTAAATGTAGCAGGAATTATCTTTTCAGGAGACGAAAATAAAGCCACAGAAAGCATCATTTTAGAAAAAACTAACGTGCCCATGTTAGGAAGAATTGACAACGAACCGTACTTTGACCAAAATGTGATTAAATATTACGCCGATTTGTTTAGAGAAAATCTTCAAAAAATACAATAGAATTTAGAAATTGCCTTTATCTTTGCCATATATAATTTTAGAATTTACGAGCATCTTTTTTCTATGCGCTATTTTCTATTTTCTTAAAAAAAATGACACTCTCAGAAAAAGATAGTTTATACAACTGGCATCCTTATACGCAACATAAAATTAATTCGCATTTTCCTGCTATTGTTAAAGGAAAAAACGAATTTTTATGGGACGAAAACGGGAAACAGTACATTGATGGTATTGCGTCTTGGTGGGTCAATCCGTTCGGACATAGTAACACGTTTATTGCCGATGCCATTTACAAACAACTAAACACTTTGGAACACGTTTTATTTGGTGGTTTCACACATAATGTGGTGGTAGAATTAGCCGAGAAATTAGTCGAAATTTTACCGTCAAATCAAAGAAAATTCTTCTATTCTGATAATGGTTCTACGGCGGTAGAAGTGGCTATAAAAGCTGCTTTTCAATATCATTATAACAAAGGCATTAAAAAAAATACCATCATTGCTTTTGAAGATGCTTTTCATGGTGATACCTTCGGAGCCATGGCAGTAAGCGGCATTGGCTTGTTTACAGAAGCGTTTCAAGAAGCATTAATTAAGGTAATCCGCATTCCAGTTCCCACAAAAGGCAATGAAGAAATTTCGAAATTAGCATTGGAAAAGGCAATTGCTGAAAATGAAGTCGCCGCTTTTATTTTTGAACCATTGGTTTTGGGTGCTGCCGGAATGGTAATGTACGAAGCTGTTGAACTAGACAAATTGATTTCAGTTTGTAAGAAAAATAATATTTTCACCATTGCAGATGAAGTGATGACAGGTTTTGGAAAAACAGGGAAATTGTTTGCTTGTGATTATTTGATAAACCAACCTGATATGATGTGTTTGAGTAAAGCCCTTACGGGTGGCACCATCCCAATGGCAATTACTACTTTTACTCAAGACATATTTGACGGTTTTGTGAGCGATAATGTCAATCATGCCTTATTACACGGACATACATTTACAGCAAATCCTACAGGTTGTGCGGCAGCTTTAGCGAGTATTTCTTTATTAGAACAACCAGACACTTTTAAAAATATCAATAAGATAAATGCTTCGCATCTTCAATTTGAACAACACATTTCTAAGCATCCTAAAGTAAAATCTACACGTGTTTTAGGGGTTATTTTTGCTTTAGAAATTCAGGTTTCCGAAAAGCAATCGTATTACAGTAATTTGCGCAATCAGTTTTACAATTATTTTATTGATAAAGGGGTTATTTTACGACCAGTTGGTAATGTAATTTATATTTTGCCTTCGTACATTATTGCTGAGGCAAGTTTGCAACAAATTTATACAACTATCGAAAAGGCTTTAAACGAAATTCCATGCTAAAACAACCAGTTTATATAAATTCCATCGCTTCTATTTCGGCATTAGGAACTATTACTACCGAAATTTGGGCCAATTATTTGCATAAAAATTCGTTGTTTCAAAAGTTAGAAGCTAATAAGAAAGAATATTGGGTTGCTAAATTTTCAGATAAGGAAACTGGATTTTTAAGCAATGTTGTAGGTTCAGATTCCAAATACAAACAGTTGGATAAATCGGTAATCATGGCCATTTTGGTTGCCAGAAAATGCTTAGAAAACAGTACTTTTTTAAATAAAAATGTTGGAATTAACTTTGGATCTTCTCGTGGTGCCACCACATTATTTGAAAAGCACCATACTGATTTTATTAATGACGGAGCGGTTTCTACGTTTACTTCACCTGCTACAACTTTAGGAAATATTTCTAGTTGGGTGTCGCACGATTTACAAACTGATGGACCAGAAATATCGCATTCTATTACTTGTTCTACAGGTTTACACGCTTTGTTAAACGGAATTGCCTGGTTGCAATCGGGTATGTGTAGTCAGTTTTTAGTGGGCGCAAGCGAAGCACCATTAACACCTTTTACGTTAAGTCAAATGACGGCTTTAAAAGTATATTCTAACGAAGAAACCGCTTTAGCCAACAAGTGTTTGGATTTCGATAAAACTTCCAATACGATGGTTTTGGGTGAAGCAGCGGCTTGTTTGTCACTATCGCTTAATCCAGAATTAGCACTAGCCAAAATCATAGGAATTGGCTATGCTACGGAAATTTTATCAAGTTCTACCTCTATTTCAACAGGTGCAGCATGTTTTCAGAAATCGATGAAAATGGCAATAGGAAACTATTCTTTAGAAGATATTGATGCGATTATAATGCACGCACCAGGAACAATACAGGGTGATAAAACAGAATTGGAAGCCATTAAAAAAGTATTTGGCACAACTATTCCTTTGTTAACTTCTAACAAGTGGAAAGTAGGGCATACGTTTGCCACGTCGGGCTTATTAAGTATTGAATTGGCCATATTAATGCTTCAGCACCAGCATTTTATTGAAACGCCTTTTTATAAGAATAAAAATACTACCAAGAAATTAAGAAGAATATTGATCAATGCCGTTGGGTTTGGCGGCAATGCTGTTTCTGTTTTAATTGAGTTATAAAAAAAAGTCCAAATGTAAATTTGGACTTTTTGTTTTTATATTAAATTCAGTATCGCATCTGGGAAAATACCAATCAGTAGTAACAACACTGTGGCCACAATTCCAACTATATAATATTCGGAATGATTGGCAAATTCTTTATCATAAACCGGTTCTTTGGTAAACATGGCAACAACTATTTTAAAATAATAGTACACAGCAATCATTGAATTAATAATGGCAATAACTGCCAATCCAATAAAACCACTTGAGATTATTTGATTTAATAAAAAGAATTTAGCAAAAAATCCAGCTAAAATAGGAATTCCAGCCATTGACAACAAAGCAATAGTCATGATAAAAG
>NZ_JBIPMS010000098.1:0-6312 GCF_044368995.1 Flavobacterium sp.
GTGAGAAAGGAAGTAATTCTGAACGAGAAATGGCAAATGCAATGTTCTTAGCTGGTTTTGATGTAAAAGATGTTCACATGACCGATTTAATTTCTGGAAGAGAAAACTTGGAAGACATTCAATTTATTGGTGCTGTGGGTGGTTTCTCTAATTCAGATGTATTAGGTTCGGCAAAAGGTTGGGCTGGTGCCTTTTTATACAATGAAAAAGCCAATACCGCATTAAAAAACTTTTTCAAAAGAGAAGATACACTTTCTGTAGGAATTTGTAACGGGTGCCAATTGATGATGGAATTAGAACTCATCAATCCAGAACACGAAATTCACGGAAAAATGAAACACAACGATTCTCACAAACATGAAAGTGGCTTTACTTCTGTGAAAATTCAAAAAAACAACTCGGTGATGCTTTCTACATTAGAAGGCGCTACTTTAGGAGTTTGGATTTCGCACGGTGAAGGAAAATTCAATTTACCAATGCCTGAAAACCAATATAATATTGTTGCAAAATATGGTTATGAAGGCTATCCTGCCAATCCAAACGGATCGGATTATAATACTGCGATGATGTGTGACACAACTGGTCGCCATTTAGTAATGATGCCGCATATTGAGCGTTCTACGTTCCAGTGGAATTGGGCAAATTACCCTGACAGAAATCAAATAGATGAAGTTTCTCCTTGGTTAGAAGCGTTTGTTAATGCTAGAAAGTGGGTTGATGAGAGAAAATAAAATATAGATAATAGATACAAGTTGGCAGTAAGTTTAAAATAACGTAATACCAAAAAACAAAATGAAAAAAATTAAAATAATATGTTTTATTTTCGTTGTAGCTTTTATTCTTATTTCTTGTTCAGATGATAGCGAAGTGGATAATGGAATTCCTACAATATTAAAAGGGCACGTTTCAGATAACATTAGAGGTATTAATATAAGCGGATATAAAATTGTTTTGGTCAAAAGTTATTACGTTTATAATGGTTTGTGGAGTTCTGGTTATGCAAATGAAGTTATTGCTACTGCATATACAGATGACAACGGTGATTATTCAATTACATTTAACTATAAATTAAAAGAAGGAGAATCTTATGCTTTTTATGAACAATATTATGGAGATCCATATTATCCAGAATATTTGCCAGGAGGAATGGGAATTAAAGCTGGTAAAACAAATATTAATAATATAAACGCGTGGAAGCCAATTGCATTAAATTTAAATGTCCAAGTTTTAAATAATAACAATCCATCACTTAAAATAAGAAATGAAATTGATAATTCTTCAAGTTCATTTTTGAACACAGAATTTATTTATGAACAAAATATTTCAAAAACTTATTATTTAAGGAGTAAACCGAACACAGATATAAAAATTATATTTTGGTATTATACTGGTAATAATCCTGTGCAAGAATTACATCAAAAAACATTTTTATATCATACAACTTTAGATGACGTAAATACATTAAATTACACTATTGATTGTTCAACATTTTAATAATAAAAAAGGGCTGTTTCAATGAAACAGCCCTTTTACTTTATATCAAATTATCTAATTAATTTCTTGTATTTGATTCGGGTTGGCGTAACATCTTTACCTAATCGTTTGCGTTTGTTTTCTTCGTATTCTGTAAAACTTCCTTCAAAACTATATACTTGTGACTCGCCTTCAAAAGCTAAAATATGCGTACAAACTCTATCTAAAAACCATCTGTCGTGCGAAATAATTACCGCACAACCTGCAAAGTTTTCTAATCCTTCTTCTAAGGCACGAAGTGTGTTTACATCTAAATCATTTGTTGGCTCATCTAAAAGCAAGACATTCCCTTCTTCTTTTAGGGTCATAGCTAAATGCAGACGGTTTCTTTCTCCACCAGATAATGTAGACACTTTTTTGTTTTGATCACTTCCACCAAAATTAAAACGAGATAAATAGGCACGAGAGTTTACTTGACGTCCGCCCATCATAATCAATTCTTGTCCATCACAAAAGTTTTCCCAAAGCGTTTTGTTGACATCAATATTCGAGTGCGATTGATCTACATAAGCAATTTTTACCGTTTCACCGATATCAAAAGTTCCGGCATCGGCTTTTTGTTCGCCCATAATCATTTTGAAAATGGTAGATTTACCAGCGCCATTCGGACCGATAATTCCAACAATACCTGCTTGTGGCAATACAAAATTTAAATCGTCGTATAATAATTTATCACCAAATGCTTTCGCCACATTTTTGGCTTCAATAACATTGGTTCCTAAACGAGGTCCATTAGGTATATAGATTTCTAATTTCTCGTCTAACTCTTTTTGGTCTTCATTTAATAATTTGTCGTAATTCTGTAAACGTGCTTTCTGCTTGGTTTGACGACCTTTTGCACCTTGACGCACCCAATCCAATTCGCGTTCTAAATTTTTTCTTCTTTTAGAAACCACTTTTTCTTCTTGTGCCATTCTGTTAGATTTTTGTTCTAACCAAGACGAGTAATTTCCTTTCCACGGAATACCTTCTCCTCTATCTAGTTCTAAAATCCAACCGGCAACATTATCTAAGAAATACCTATCGTGCGTAACGGCAATTACAGTTCCTGGGTATTGTGCTAAATGTTGTTCTAACCAAAGTACCGATTCGGCATCTAAGTGGTTGGTTGGCTCATCTAATAATAACACATCTGGTTGTTGTAATAGTAAACGACACAAAGCCACACGACGTTTTTCTCCACCAGACAATATGTTTATTGGTGTTTCAGGGTCTGGAGTACGAAGCGCATCCATTGCAATTTCTAACTTATTGTCAATTTCCCAAGCCCCACAAGCGTCAATTCTATCTTGTAATTCTGCTTGACGATCCATAAGTTTTTCCATTTTTTCTGGATTCTCATAAACTTCAGGCAAACCAAAATCGTCATTAATTTTATTAAACTCTGCTAATAATTCAAACGTTTCAGCAGCACCTTCACGTACGATATCAATAACCGTTTTGGTTTCGTCTAAAAGTGGCTCTTGCTCTAAATATCCAACCGTATAACCTGGTTGAAAAACTACATCGCCTTGATAATTTTTATCAATTCCTGCAATAATTTTTAATAAAGATGATTTTCCTGAACCATTAAGTCCCAAAATACCAATTTTAGCTCCGTAAAAGAAACTCAAATAAATGTTTTTTAATACTGGTTTATCTGCTCCTGGATAACTTTTACTCAATTTTTGCATTGAGAAAATTACTTTCTTATCGTCTGACATATTTATTTTGTTTGTTATTTGGAATTTATTATTTGGAATTTGTTATTTACTGAAAGTCATTACATTCTTCCTTTTAAAGCATTGAATACCCATGCGTTAGCGAAAAAACCAACCCCAACGGCGGCAAATCCCCAACCTGCTACATCGTCATATTTATATATGGCTAAACCCATTATTAATAAACCCATAATAATCATAATACCCGTAGCCCAAGCTAAAACTTTATTTTTATTCATTTTTTTTAGATTTTTAACGTTTTGGATTGCAAATATCGTGTTTTTTTATAATTTTTAAGTAACAATGCTTCTTAATTTAACTAGTTGAAAATTTTATATACTAACTCCTTCAACATATCATCTTCTTTCATCGAACCAGAACCCACGCCTTTACTTTTTACATCCATATCGCGAATAATTTCAATAATTTGACTCACTTTTCGCATGGGATAATTTCTACTAGCTGTAGCATATTCATCCATAAAAAACGGATTGACGCCCAACACTTTTGCTGCATTAAATTTTGATTTATCTTTTAATCCATGGTATTGTAATAATTGAGAGAAAAAGGCAAACATTTGTCCGCTAATAACAACCATTGGATTGTCTTTTGGATTGGCAGCAAAATGATGAATTATGGCATATGCTTTTTGCTGATTTCTTGTTGCAAGTGCTGATTTTAATTCAAACACATTATAATCTTTACTAAAACCAATGTTTTCTTCAATGTTTTTTGGTGTAAAAATATGACCTTCAGGAAAAACAATTTTTAGCTTTTCCAATTCGTTATTAATTTTAGACAAATCTGTACCTAAAAATTCGGCTAACATAGCTGCTGCTTTTGGCTCTATACCATATTTCTGGCCTTTTAACACATTTACAATCCAATCTGGAACTTGGTTGTCGTATAATTTTTTACTTTCAAACCAAACGCCTTTGTCTTTTATGGTTTTAAATATTTTTTTTCTGCCATCAGGTTTGTCTCTAAAAGCAAAAACCAAAATAGTAGTCGGTTGTGGATGCAAGGCATACGCCTCAAACTGTTCAAATGTCTTAGCTAAATTTTGTGCTTCTTTCACTATAACCACCTGATAATCTGACATCATCGGGAAACGTTTTGCAGTTGATACAATTTCTTCAACAGTGGTATCTCTTCCGTATAAAACGACCTGATTAAAAGATTTTTCGTCTTCAGTAAGTACCGATTTTTCTATTAAATCTGAAATTCTATCTATATAGTAAGTTTCTTCCCCACATAAAAAATAAATGGGTTTGTAATTTTTAGATTTAATATCGCTAACTATTTTAATTATTTCTGTCATCTTGGTTTATTGTTTTTTGTTTATGGTTTGTTGTTAAACTTCAAACCTTTAATTTCAGAATTATTTAAATATTTCATAAATGCACCAATTTTGTTTTTTACTAATTCTATTTTTTCAGATGTTATACGAAATTGTTCATCAGAAATTATTTTTTTATCCAAAGATCGATATAATTGCGATTTTAATTCGCCGCACGAACCTTTTGAATAACTCAAGAAATTAATAAATTCTCTGTTGCCATTTCTTTCAAAACCCTCTGAAATATTATCCATAATTGAACCAGAACTTCTGTCCATTTGGTCTTTTAATGCATATCTTTTTCCTAAACTCGTCGTTTCAAACAAGATTTCAATATCTTTACAAATATCACGAGAAATATTCCAAATTTCTAAATCCTCAAATTTTTCTATTTTTGCCATACAACAATAAACTATAAACAATAAACAACAAACAATAAAAATTGAACAAGTTACATTTTCCATCTTACGCGTTTCGGTTCAAAAATAGTGAAAATAAAGTTGCTATTTTTGATGAAATTAGAAAAAAATTTGTGTTGCTAACACCAGAAGAATGGGTTAGACAACACACCATTCAGTATTTAATACAAGAATGTAAGTATCCAAAATCACTTATAAACGTTGAAAAACAAGTAAAAATTAACGGAATGAGTAAACGATATGACCTTGTAATTTTCAATTCGGATGGTAGTATTTTCTTGGTCGTAGAATGCAAACAACCTGATGTAGCTATATCTCAAAATACCTTTGATCAAATTGCACGCTATAATTTTACACTGAAAGCCGAATATTTAATGGTTACTAACGGAATAAATCATTATTTTTGTCAAATGGATTTTGAAAACGAAAAATATACTTTTTTGAAGGAATTGCCTAAATATAAATAATGAAAGAAAATCTAAAAATCCAATAATCTAAGAAGTCTGAATGAAAACAGCCGTAGTTATATTAAATTGGAATGGTGCCAAATTATTGCAGCAATTTTTGCCTTCTGTAATTCAGTTTTCGGAAAGTGCTACTATTTACGTCGCGGATAATGCATCTACAGATACTTCAATTGACTTGTTGAAAACTGAATTTCCATCTATAAAAATTATTGAAAACGCAGGAAATTATGGCTTTGCAAATGGATACAACGAGGCCCTAAAAAATGTGGAAGAGCCTTATTACGCCTTAGTAAATTCAGATATTGAAGTAACTGAAAATTGGTTACAACCCATCGAGACTATTTTTGACAACCAACCAAAAACAGCCATCGTACAACCTAAAATATTAGATTTAAAAAAGAAAACACATTTTGAATATGCGGGTGCCACCGGTGGTTTTATAGATAAATTTGGTTATGCCTTTTGTAAAGGTAGAATTTTTGATACTTTAGAAGAAGATTTGGGACAATACGACACCGAAACTGAAATTTTTTGGGCATCTGGGGCCTGTTTTTTTATTAGAAAAGAAGTGTTTAGAACCCTACATGGTTTTGATGGTGCTTTTTTTGCCCATCAAGAAGAAATTGATTTGTGTTGGCGGGCGAATAACTTAGGATACGTTGTAAAATACTGCCCCAATTCAGTCGTATTTCATGTGGGTGGCGCTACGTTGAATGAAACCAACCCAAAGAAAACATTTTTGAATTTTAGAAATTCATTGTTGATGTTGACCAAAAATCTTCCTAAAGATAAATTAGTTTCTGTTCTTTTTATACGATTATTTTTAGATGGACTTGCCGGTATTCAGTTGCTTT
>NZ_JBIPMS010000099.1:0-6294 GCF_044368995.1 Flavobacterium sp.
CTGATTAACAGTCAGATGCTCTAACCAACTGAGCTAAGAAGGAAGTTGCTGCTTTATTTGAGCGAGTGCAAATATAATTAATTTTTTATTTTATCAAAAATATTTAAATACTTTTTTATTTTAATTTGCTAATTTGTCTAAAATCAACTGATAAATGTCTTTTCCAAACGTTAACGCCATTAATGTAAGTAGAAAAATCATCCCCCCAGTTTGCACGTAACCCGCTGCTTTGTCTGATAATTTTTTACCCGTAACCATTTCTACAATGGTAAATAAGGCATGGCCGCCATCTAACCCTGGAATGGGTAATAAGTTCATAAAAGCCAAACCAATTGAAAACAAAGCGGTGAAATTCCAAATAAATTCCCAATCCCATGAATCTGGTAATTGACGCGCAATTCCAATTGGACTTTTAACTTGTTTGTAAGCACCCGTAGCTGGTTTTAATATCAGTTTAAACTGTTTCACATTATAAACTAACAGTTGGTACGATTCATTTACTGCGGCTGAAATTGACTCGCCAAAAGAAAGTTTATTAGTAATTTGAAAATCAAATTTATCTTTGGTTTTTGTAATAAATCCTAATTTGCCTTCTGAACTTACTTTGGCTCTTATATTTACTAGGTTCGAATTTCTATTTACAACAATAGTTATAGAATCGTTTTTTAATTTTTTAATATCCTCTGAAAAAACATCATAAAAACTAAATTTTTTACCGTTAACAGACTGAATTATATCGCCTTTTAAAAGTTTCGCTTTCGCTGCTTCTGATTTTGGTATTACCGAATCTATATAAATACTTGAAATTCTTGGTTGTATAAAGTTTTTGCCTTCGCTTCCTAGAATTTCTCCCTTTTGTTCATCCGTTAAATTTAATTTTACTTCGGTTCCGTTTCTATCTATAATTACTTCATCGCTCAATAAAACATCAATTACTGCCCAATTAAATTTGGGTTGCAATTTACCATCAATTGAAACAATTTTATCGCCATTTTTAAATCCTACACTTTGTCCAACTTCTCCAAAAGCCAATCCGTTTTTCTGAATTTTCTCTGTAGAAATATATTTTTGGCCAACTGTAGAAAACATCATCGTATAAATAAGCCAAGCAAGTAAAATATTTACAATAATTCCGCCTAACATCACAATTAAACGTTGCCAAGCTGGTTTAGAACGAAATTCCCAAGGTTGTGGTTCTTGCTTCATTTGGTCTTCATCCATGCTTTCGTCTATCATTCCAGAAATTTTTACATAACCACCTAACGGCAACCATCCAATTCCCCATTCGGTTTCACCGATTTTCTTTTTAAATAATGAAAAACCGACATCCATAAACAAATAGAACTTTTCTACTCGCATTTTGAACATCTTTGCCGTTATATAATGACCAAATTCGTGAAGAATTACTAAAACCGATAATATAAAAAGTATTTGTGCTACTTGAATCATTGTAATTTTGATTTGTATTTAAAAGGCAAAAGTAAGGTTTTCGCCTTACTTTTTAATATTATTTTATGGTTACCCTATTTTTTTATGAAATTTTTGTGAAATAGGCCTTCTGACGTTTCAATTTTTAAAAAATGAACCCCACATGAAAGTCCTGAAATATCAAGAACGTTTTTGAAATCTGTTTTCAAAAGTTGTCCTAAATTATTATAAATTTCTACTTTATATAACGTTACATTATTAGGAAATTGGATAGTTAATTCGTTTTCTGACGGAACTGGATAAATAGAAATCGCAGAGTTCATGTCAAAATTTTCAGTACCTAAAGTAGCCGTATTATTTTTGGAAATAATATGCCTATTCGGGTCAAAAGCAACCCCCGTTACTACAAACGGAACCGAAACAATAAATTCTTGAGCGTTATTGGTATTGTTTACCACAACGTCTAAAACATCTGAGCCGCTTCCTGATAATCTAATTTCTAAAGGCATTTCAAAAAAAGAAACACTCGAGTGGGATTGTGTTTGATTTACAATAATTTTTACTTGTCCTGCACCCCAATTTTGAGCCGTAATAGCATAGGTAGGATAACCTTGATTATACAACCAATCGTCAAAAAATTCCGTTAAACTATTGCCGTTATCTGCTGCTTCTAAATGCGATTTTAAATCCGCTGTAACAGCATATCCATATGCTAAAGCTGGATCAGCTAAATAACTTTTTAAAGCTTGAAAAAATTTCACATCTCCTAATTTCCATCGCAACATGTGCGTAATCATTGACCCTTTATTATAAGTCAATCTTGAGCTAAAAATTGTATTTACACTTAATGCGCCAGCATCAGATAAATAAGTAGCGCCAGAAGTTGAATTAGTAATAGCATAAGGATTTCCAGCTCCACTTATTTTATAATTTTTCCATGCAACAAATGCAGCAGCGCCATCTAAATATTCATAAACTAGACCAGACATGTATTCTGTTAATCCTTCGTTTAGCCAAATGTCTTTCCAAGTACCACATGTAATTTTATCTCCAAACCATTGGTGGGCCATCTCATGTGCAATTAAATCTCTTCCAAAACTTCCCATTGAGGAAACTGTGGTGTGTTCCATTCCGCCACCCCAACCAAACTGTGCATGACCATATTTTTCATTTCTAAACGGATAAGGTTCTAATAAACTTTCAAATAAATTCATAATTCCGGGAGTTACTCCCAGTTGATTTTGAATTGTAGTTGTATTAGATTCTGGATACAAATAATTAATTATTGGAAAAAAAGGTGAAGCTAAAGTTCCTAAACCTGCTTGTTGATTGTACACAACATAATTGGTTACGTTTAATACAATTAAATAGGCCGGAATTGGGTATAAATGTTTAAAATGTGTGGTGGCATTAGCACCTGTTACAATTCTACTTTGCTCTAACCCGTTAGATACACTATAGAAAGCGATAGGTGCCGTAATATACATATCAAAACTGTTGATTTTATCATTTAAATCTTGTTTACATGGCCACCAATCTCTAGCGCCAAAAGGTTCAGAAAGGGTATAAATTACTGGCGTTCCTAAGTGAGTACCTCTTGTAAAAGCACCTTGAGTAGTTGGCGGAATACCCGCATAAGTAATTATTACTGAAGCACTAGTTCCGGTTGTAATTGGACTTAAAAAATTAATGTTCAATTCGTAATTACTTTGCGAAAAAGATAAACTCATAGTGTTCATGGTTACAGAACTCACTACTAACTGAGTAGCCATATCAAATGTGATCGTGTTCATGTTTGTCAAAGCAGTAAAAGTGGTTTTTACTACACCACTAATAGCGGCTGGCGAATTGTTAGGATTCACCGTAAAACGCAATTCATGATAAGTGATATCATAATTTTGTGTGTTCGGATTGACTTGAACATTCATCGTGGAAGCTGCCGATTTGGATTCGGACAGCACCATATTATCAAATTCAGATTCTGCAGATTGTGAAAAACAGAAAGTAGTAGATAAAACAACAAAGATTTGGGTGATTTTTTTCATTATTGTAAATTAAAACACGAAACTAGGTATTTTTTTTTAATTTTTAAACATAGTTTACATTTGTATCCGTTCTTTTCTAAAAAATTTACAACAATTTCTTACATTTGTTTTCCAAAAACAAACAAACATGTTACAAGTACATTTTATTAGAGAAAACAAAGAAGAAGTAATTACGCGTTTGGCTAAAAAAAACTTTGATGCTACTGCCGTTGTGGAACTAGTTATTGAATTAGACGAAAAACGTAGAAATACGCAAGTAGAATTAGACAATTTGTTAGCAGAATCTAATAAATTATCCAAAGATATTGGCGAAATGATGAAAAATGGCGAAAAAGCCAAAGCCGAAATTTTAAAGGAAAAAACCACTCAAATTAGAGAAAATTCAAAACAATTAAACGAAAGTTTAAATGCAATTGCCAGTCAATTACAAGACGAATTATATAAATTACCTAATTTGCCTGCAGAAATTGTTCCTTTTGGAAAAACACCTGAAGAAAATATAAACGTTTTTGAAGAGGGAGACATTCCAAAATTACATGATGGCGCTTTGCCTCATTGGGAATTAGCGAAAAAATATAACATTATCGATTTTGAATTAGGCGTAAAAATTGCTGGTGCAGGTTTTCCAGTTTACATAGGAAAAGGTGCCAAATTACAACGGGCTTTAATTTCCTATTTCTTAGATAAAAATACAGATGCGGGTTACACGGAATACCAAGTGCCTCATTTAGTAAACGAAGCATCTGCTTATGCAACGGGACAATTACCAGACAAAGACGGCCAAATGTATCACGATGCAACAGATAATTTGTATTTAATTCCAACTGCAGAAGTACCCGTAACAAATATTTTTAGAGATGATTTAATTTCAGAAAACGATTTGCCTATTTTATGTACAGGTTATACGCCTTGTTTCCGAAGAGAAGCAGGTTCGTATGGTGCTCATGTTCGTGGATTAAATCGTTTACACCAATTTGATAAAGTAGAAATTGTACGAATTGAAAAACCAGAAAATTCTTATGCCGCTTTAGACGGAATGGTAGAGCACGTAAAAGAAATATTACAAGAATTAAAATTACCTTACCGAATTTTACGATTATGTGGTGGTGATATGAGTTTTGCATCAGCGCTAACCTATGATTTTGAAGTCTTTTCAACCGCACAAGATCGTTGGTTAGAAATTTCTTCTGTTTCTAATTTTGAAACCTTCCAGGCAAACAGATTAAAATTAAGATATAAAGATGCGAGTGGTAAAAACCAATTGGCACATACTTTAAACGGAAGTTCACTAGCATTACCTCGCGTTTTAGCTGGAATTTTAGAAAATTATCAAACTCCTGAAGGCATTCTAATTCCGGAAGTATTAAGAAAATATGCCGGATTTGATATTATAAACTAATCTTAAATCTTTACTAATAATGCACTGAGTTAACCGTTTTTTGTTACTTTAGTGCATTCTTTTTTATGAATAAAATTTATACCATCATATTGTCCTTTTTCTCGTTAATTGTTGTCTCTCAAAACGAACAATTGGCACAAAATTATATTGATAAAGGCGAATTTGATAAAGCGGCATCTTTGTATGAAGAATTGGATAAAAAACAACCTAATAATTTCTATTTTTCTCAAAAATTAGTGAGTTGTTACCAAGGTTTAAAACAATTTGATAAAGCAGAAAAATTACTTTTAAATAAAAAAGAAGCAAGCAATCAGCCAATTATTTTTGTTGAATTAGGTTACAATTCACAACTGCAAAAAGATACAAATAAAGGAGAAACCTATTACAAAAAAGCCGTTGAAGCGGTGGCAAATCAACCTAATTACGCCTATCAAATTGGTCAAGCTTTTGAGCAAAAATCGTTATTACTTCAGGCATACAATACTTATGAAATAGCACAAAAAACAAATTCAAGTATGAATTTCGATTACCAAATGGCGCTGCTTCAGGGTCAAATGGGAAATTTAGATGTTATGGTAGTAAAATTATTAGATTACGCCTATGCCAATATAAATTCGACGTTGAGTGTACAAAATCAATTGGTTTTTTTTATGCAAGATGATGCAGAAAATGTGTTTGCCAATTCGCTAAAAAAAGAACTTTTACTTCGCACACAGAAAACGCAAGACATTTATTGGAATCAGTTTTTAAGTTGGTTATATGTAAATCAGAAAGAATACAACAAAGCCTTTATTCAAGAAAAATCGATTTATAAAAGAAATCCAGAATCGTTTGATGATATTATTCAACTCGCACAAATTTGTGTAAACGAGAACGAGAACGAAACGGCTCAAGCTATTTTTCAATTTATTTTACAAAACACAACAGACGAATCTACTCTTTTAAATGCGCAATATTTTCTGTTGAAAAATGAAATTTCAACTGCAAAGCCCGAAACTTATCCAATAATTCAAAGTAAATTTGATGCACTATTGAGTCAGTTTGGCGAATCTCCTTTTTCGGTAGATATTCGAATTTTAGCCGCGCATTTTAAAGCGTTTTATTTAAATGATTTTGAAAACGCAAAATTACTTTTGGATACAACCATGGAAATACCTTTAAATGTTCGTCAGAAAGCGAAAGTCAAAATGGAACTGGCTGATGTTTTTGTGTTTAACGAAAAGTTCAACCAAGCGATAATTTATTATGCACAAATTCAAAACGACTTGCCTAACGATGAGTTTTCACACGAAGCTAGTATGCGAATGGCAAAAACCAGTTTCTTTAAAAAAGATTTCAATTGGGCAAAAAAACAAGCTAGCGAATTAAAACAAGCTTCAAGTCAATTAATTGCTAATGATGCGGTAGAATTGTTTTTATTAA
>NZ_JBIPMS010000100.1:0-6160 GCF_044368995.1 Flavobacterium sp.
ATAGCCATACTAGAAGGATTTGCATTGACTTGAGCTAATAAACCTGCTGCTTTTGCTTTTGCTTCTTCTTTAGTTAACTTCACTGTTGGAGCCGCTTGCATAGCGCCTTTGTAAGCTATTAAAATATGACTTACCTTTGCAGTAGCGCCAGATTTTCTTCCTGCTACTCTTGATAATTTTGAATATCCATTATCTATATAAGGACCAAAAACTTGTCCTGGTGCTAATGCGTATAATTGTTCTGCAAACTGTGGGTTAATATCTTTTTTTGCTAAATAAGTAGAATCAAATTTAATTTCTGAATATTTATTTACATAAGCTGCTACATTTGTTGCAGCACGGAATGAAGGAATGGTGTCGTTTACTCCGTTTTTGAATTCGATTTTTCCATTTACAAATCCATCAATTTTTGATTTCATTACTGTTTCATCAGCTGCTGATGGTTTGTTTTCAACTAAAACATATTCAACAGATCTGGTATTGTCTGATTTGAATTTTTTAGGATTTTTCTTCATATAAGCCATAATTTCCTCGTCAGTCACCTTAACTTGGTCATCACTAACTGTAGAAAATGGTAATGCTACATAATCAAAATCAACTTTATTATTGTCTCTTTCGTATTTTAATTTTCCTTCTGCTTTAGTAGTATAAACACTTGATTTAATCAAAGTATTATAAATTTGTTCTTTGGCAAAATCTTCAATTTGAACTTCATATGCTTTCCAACTGTTCCATTGTGTTTGGTCTGGAGCACTTTGCAAAGAGTTAATGTATTCTGCAAATTTTTTATCATCAAATTTACCCGCAGCGTTTAAAAACTGTGGAGATTGAGACAATTGAGGGTCGTTTTTTATAACTGCCATTAATTGCTCTTTACCCAATAATAGTCCAATTTTATTGTATTGTTCAGATAATATTACTTTTCTTACTTCTTGTTCCCAAACTGAATTTAAAGCTTGCGTGTTACTAGCCCCTTGTTGTGATTTTTGAGCGTTAGCTACCTTATTCATGAATTCTTGTTGTTCAAATTTTGTTCCATTAACAGAACCAATAGTATTTGAACCACTACTAAATCCACCACTTTTAATTACATCTGCTAATACAAATGAAAATAATGCTAATGCTATGATTAGAACTAATAAGATAGAACGTTGTCTAATTTTTGATAAAATTGCCATTTTTATATTGATTATTTTTTATTCAGAGGGCGAAAATACAATTATCTATTTAATAATAAAAAAGTATTGTCGCTTTTTTATAAGTTTTTTTTAATGTTTTCCATTTTTTTAACGAAACTGCGTCGGACAAAAAACATGATAGCAAATCCAACGGCAATAATTGCTTGCAATCCATACTCTTCATTATTCGTTATTTTTACAAGTACAGAAATTAAAAAAAGTAGTGCTGCTATTAAATATAAGTATTGAGTGTATTTGAAATATTTCATTATGATAGTATTACATGTTATTGACTTCTCCGTTGTTATTTTGCATATTGAAGATTTTAAAGTCTTTGCTAAAATCAATTCCTATTCCTTGTAAAAAGCTTCCATCTGCGTCTTTAAAAGTAAAGGCTTCTTCTGTAAAAAACCATTCGTTTTTTTGATCAAAATACAATTGATTGGTTGCTAAAACTTTTCCATCGTAGGTTTGAATTTTCACATTCCCAATCAAATCTATTACTTCTGTTTTTTTATAAGAAATTGCTTTGTCAGCAACTACAATTGTTTTATTTCCATTGGCATCAATAAGTGTAACTAAAACAGCTTTCGGAAATTCGACAAACGGATTTTTTGCAGTTGAATAATCAATCATTTTTAAGCTTTGCAAAATTGATTTTACTCTTCCAGAATCGGTGTATTTTAAATTGATAGAATCTGCCTCACCAGTTGGAACAAATGATGTTTTATAAATTCGTTGAACGTCCTTTAAATTACTTTCGCAACTTTGCAGAAACAAAATCACTAATAGAAAAGCAATATATTCAACAATTTTTTTCATTATTTTAGTTATATAATGTTTTTCTAAACCATTTATCATTAAATAGTAAACCTATATTTATTGAAAAATAATCTTCTTTGATCAAGCCGTTTCTTGTAGTGCCTCTTGAGCCATATTCGACACCTAAATTCATACTTGAAAAAGTTCCAGAAATAGGCAGTCCAAATCCTAAAGTAACTGATTTGTCTTTGATTGCTGTATTATTAATTACAAGTCCTGTGTTTTCAAACTTAAAACCACCACGGTAGGTAACTCTTTGAAAAAAGTTATTATACGAATCAAATTTTGGTATAAAAAATCCTCCAATTGCTACTTTTACTCCATTTTCATATGATACATTTGAGTAATTTTCAAAACGATTGACTTGATTTCCTGATCCTGAAAATGCAACATCTCCACCTAAAAACCATTTTCTATTTCCTAAACCGGCACCTAATACTAATTTAGAAGGCACAATTAATTTGGAATCGGCAACATTTACTTCCGTATCTGCTGAAACAGGAACAATAGTTCCATTTGCCAAAGCTGACACCAAAGATACATTTCTGGTATTAATAGAATTCAACTTGGCTTCTGGAGCGTACGTTACACTTGAAAAGAAGTTTAATTTATTATTAAACTTGGTTTTAAAATTTAATCCTGTATTTATCGCAAAACCTGAAACGGTTGATTCATTAACTTCTCTTGAACCGTAAATAATATTTTGATTTAACACATCGGATTGCGTATTTAAAATTCCAAACAAATATTGAAAATCCAATCCAATACTAAACTTTGAAGTAATTTGATACCCCGTGCCAAAAAACACTTTATTTACGCCACCTTTTCCTTTGTATTGTTTTACAAATCCATCTACAGCTCTAGTATCTGAATTTAATCTATATCCAATGGCGCTTTGAGGTAATAATCCTAAAGAAACTCCTGCTTTTTTAGAAATTGGAAAACCCATAACCATATAATCAAATGTGGTTTTTTTTGCTTTTTCTGAAGCTGAAGTAGTTTTTAAATTATAAAAACTAGACGTCATTCCAACTTGAAAAGTGGTCACTAATTGGTTAGAATAAGATGCCGGATTTAATACATTAATATGCGTGCTATCTGAATACACAGAAATTCCACCCATATTAACAATATCATTAGTTCCTTTAAACCTAGCGCTTCCTATTCCGTAAAAAGAATAAGGTGAAGCGGTATTTTCTTGAGCAAAACTAAAGTTTGCAAGTAATATCGTAATTAGTAAGACAATTTTTTTAATCATTTTGTAAACTATAAGTGTATAATTGATGTAAACTTTTTAATAAGAAATTTTCATCGGCAAATATGGTGCTTTTTAATCGATTCGCCAAAAAAATAGCGTCGCCGCCTGTTAAAATTATTGTAAATTGTTCATTTTTAACAGAAAATTCAGAAATGAAGCCCTCAATTTCATAACACAATCCGTTTACAACACCTGAATGAATAGATTGAATCGTGCTATTGCCAATAAAATTATCTGGCATATTATTTCCCAATAAAGGTAATTTAGCTGTATAATCGTGAAGGGCTTTATATCGCATACTGAGTCCGGGGGAAATGGCGCCACCTAAATATTCTTTTTTATTGGTGATGAAATCATAAGTTACACAAGTTCCCGCGTCAATAATTAAAATATTTTGATTTGGATGTTCAATTACTGCGCCTGCTGCCAAAACCATTCTATCAATGCCTAATGTATTTGGTGTAGTATATTTATTTGTGAATGGAAAAACCGAATTTGCATTTATTTCAATTATTTCTATTTGATTTTTCAACCATACAATATCCTTTTCATCCAACATCGAAACCGAAGACAATACCGCTTTTGAATGATTGGGATACTTTTTGAAAATTATTTGAAAATTATTTTGAAAATTATTCTTTTGAAAAACAAACTTATCTAGTAAGTTAAACTGCTTAAAAACAGCAACTTTAACATTTGTATTGCCCACATCAATTGTAAGTACCATATATTATTATTAGAAATGCAAATGTACGAAAATGATTTTTTTTAATAATTGTTTTGGTAAATATAAAATAGATTCTATATTTGCACCCGCAATGAATAGGTTGTATTACCTAAAGTCGCAAGGTACCTTAGCTCAGATGGTAGAGCAATGGACTGAAAATCCATGTGTCCCTGGTTCGATCCCTGGAGGTACCACAAAAACCCTTGATAATCCTTTGATTTTCAAGGGTTTTTTGTTTGTAAAAATTAAAGTTTCACAATAAAAAATTCGCTTCTTCTATTGGCTTGATGTGCTTCTTCTGTACAAGGTATTTCATCCGAACATTCATTTAATAATTGCGACTCTCCATAACCTCTTCCTGTTAATCGTTTGGCATCAATGCCATTTTCAATTAACCAATTTATAGTAGATTTTACACGCTTATCGGATAGAACTAAATTATAATTAACAGTTTGACGACTATCTGTATGGGAACGAACATCAATTTCCATAGTTGGATATTGCTTCATTACTTCTAAAATTTTTGCTAGTTCTACTTCGGCATCTTGGCGAATGTTTGCTTTGTCTAAATCAAAATAAATAATTTCAATTCCTAATGTTTTGCTTAAGTCTTCTCCCACTTGAAGTGACTGAAATTTTGGAGTCATTGCCATTTTTATGTCTTTCATGTCGGACTCCTTTGTAATAATCATATTTTCTAAAGGAACGTAATCCTTTTGCTCGAGCAGAATTCGGAATTTATTTTCACAGTCTATCAAACCAAAATCAAATTTTCCTTCTATGTCAGAAATTTCTTCATCTAATTTCATATAATTGATGTCAAATAGTACCAATTTTACTCCCTGAATTGGATCTTGTGTGTTTGAATCCACAACTACTCCTTTTAAATTTTGCTGACAATCTTTTGGCATAGGAACAGTTTCTGTACACCTGTAAATATCATCATATCCTAAATTGTCATTTTCTCTATTTGAACTAAAAAACCCATTGTTTGAATTGGTATCTATAATAAAACCAAAATCATCAAAATTAGAATTTACAGGTTCGCCTACATTTTTAATTTTACCATGTGTGCCATTTTCATTTAGTTGGGCAACAAACACATCTAAGCCACCCAATCCTGGATGTCCATCTGAGGCAAAATACAATTCGTTATTTTTTGAAATAAATGGGAATGTTTCTCTGGCTTCTGTATTAATTTTGTCACCTAAATTAACAGGTGTGCCAAAATTTCCATCAGAAAGAATGGCTACTTTATAAATATCAGACATGCCTTTTGTTCCCGGCATATTTGAAGAGAAATACAACGTTTTTTCATCAGTAGACAAGGCTGGATGAGCACAACTGTATTCGTTACTATTAAATGGTAATTCTAAAACGGTATCCCATTCCGCTCCATTTTTTGTTGCTTTATATAATTTTAGCAAAACGCCTTTCTCGCTATCTCTTCCTTTTTTACCATTTAAATAATTATTTCTGGTAAAATACATCGTCAAGCCATCGTTTGTGAAAACGGGAGTAGATTCATGGTATTTTGAATTAATTTTTTTAGAAAATTTTACTGGTTCAGACAGGTTTCCATTATCAGTAATTAAAGACCCATATAAGTTTGTATATGACTGATTGGTCCAACTGTGTTTTTTTACAAAAACACCACCAGTGTCTCTTGCAGAAGCAAAAACCAATGTATTTTTATAAAAAGACGTGCCGTAATCAGAAAATTCTGAGTTTATTCCTGCATTTTGTATGGTATATCTCCCCGAATTATTTTTGATTTCTTCCAAATAATCAAGTTGTTTTTTTGATAAAATTGCTCGTATATCGGAAGTATTTACCTGATTGAATATTTCCATCATGGCATCAGCTTTTTTGTAATTGCCAACTGCTTTTAAGGTTTGTGCATATCTGAAATAATATGCTGAATTTAGCTTCTTTTTTAATGAAAATAATTCGTCATACCATTTATGTGCTTCCTTTAATTTAGATTGAAAATAATAGGAATCGCCTAATTTACTATATAATTCGACAGACTTATATCCTTTTTGTGCTACTTTTTCATAGGTTTTAATGGCGTCCACATATTGAAAATTCTCGTAATTAGAATTCGCTTTTTTCAATTGCATTTCTTGAGAATAACCAAAAAAAACAAAAACTAATAAACAAAACGATATACTA
>NZ_JBIPMS010000101.1:0-6132 GCF_044368995.1 Flavobacterium sp.
TATCGAATTTACAATACTCATAATCTGTTTTTTATATATAATTTAACCTTTCGGTTTTATTCATTTGTAAAGATAACCAAAAAAAAAGCCTCACCGAAGAGACTTTTTATTAGGTTATCTATTTTTAATATTCATCCTCGTTCCAAAGATAATCTTCATCTGTAGGATAATCTGGCCATATTTCTTCCATTGACTCATAAATTTCGCCTTCATCCTCAATAGACTGTAAGTTTTCTACCACTTCTAATGGTGCTCCAGCTCTGATGGCGTAGTCAATTAATTCGTCTTTTGTTGCAGGCCATGGCGCATCACTTAAATATGATGCCAATTCTAACGTCCAATACATCTTATTTATATTTTATAGTTTAATGCAAAAATAAATTTATTACTTAAAAAGACAAGTTTTTTTTAATTATTTTTTTAATAAATTTTAAGAACTTAATTTTCTTAAATTCCAAAACATAAAAAACAAATTCCAAATAGCTAAAATTCAATTATTTAATTATTTAAAACGTATTCTTTTTTTGGTTTTGGAATTTCAATTTTAGGATTTCTAAAAACTTATTTTCTAGGTATCCATTTCACTTCATCAGCATTTAAATCATGAGACAATTTTCGTGCCAATACGAATAAATAGTCAGAAAGTCGATTTAAATATTTAATCGCAATCTCTGCAACAGGTTCGTTATGGTCTAAATGCACTGCTAAACGTTCGGCTCTTCTGCATACACAGCGCGCTACATGACAATATGACACAGTTGTATGTCCGCCTGGTAAAACAAAATGCGTCATTGGAGGCAATGCTTCTTCCATAGCGTCAATTTCTGATTCTAATAATTCAATGTCGCTTTCAACTATTCCAAGATTTTGTAAGCGTTTTTCACCATTTTTTAATACTTCTTTGTCCGGTGGTGTGGCTAAAATAGCACCAACGGTAAATAACCTGTCTTGAATTTCGATTAAAATATCTTTATAATGTACATTGAAGTCTTGATCCCTAATTAATCCAATATGAGAATTTAGCTCGTCAACTGTTCCGTAACTTTCAATTCGGATATGGTCTTTTGGTACTCTAGTTCCTCCGAAAAGAGCAGTGGTGCCAGTATCTCCTGTTTTTGTATATATTTTCATCCGCTGTTTGTATAAATATTATTCTTTATTTTTTTGTAATGAAACCAAAACACCAATTGTGAGAGATAATGCAATAAAAGCTAATGATAACCATTCTGGGAAAAATTCTGGGAAATGATGAATCAATAGCATTTTTACCCCAACGAAAGTTAAAATCGCTATCAAACTGTATTCGATATAACTAAATTTTTCTATCATATTGGATAAGAAAAAATACATAGAGCGCAAACCTAAAATCGCAAAAATATTAGAGCTAAATACCAAAAAAGGATCAGAAGTAATGGCTAAAATGGCAGGAACGCTATCTAATGCAAAAATCACATCCATGACTTCAATTACAATTAAAGCAATAAATAAAGGTGTTACGTAATTGATGTTTTCTTTTCTAATAAAAAATTTCTGTCCTTCAATTTCGGTATGGACTGGAAATATTCTACCAATTAATTTGTATATTTTAGAATCTTTTGGATCAAATTCTTCTTCCTCTTTACTAAAAAGCATTTTCATAGCAGTAAAAATTAAGAAAGCACCAAATACATATATAATCCATTCAAATCGGTTGATAAGTGCTACACCTAAAAATATCATTAAACCTCTAAATATAATCGCGCCAATGATTCCCCAAAATAAAACCCTATGTTGGTATTTTTGTGGTATTTTGAAAGAAGAAAAAATAATAGCGATTACAAATATATTATCTGCACTTAAGGAAAGCTCTATTAAATATCCTGTAATATATTTTAAAGACGCTTGCATCGGTTTTAATCCCGTTGGGTTGGCAATAAAATCTCCAGCATAAAGTAAATACACAATTCCAGAAAATATAAAAGATAGCGTTACCCAAAGAATGGTCCATTTTGATGCCTCTTTACTACTAATAATATGTGGATTTTTATTAAAAACACCTAAATCAAGTGCTAAAAATATAGAAATAGCGATTAGAAAAATAATCCAAACTGTCATAATGATTGATTTTTAGCAAATATAAATTAAAATTAAGTTATTTTTAGCTTCATTCAGATTAAAAATTTTATTTTGTCTTTTTGTTGGGTTAACCCCATAAATTTGACATTATTTTATAATTAAATTAAATTATTTTTAAAGTACCCCTAAAATTTTAGGGGGTATGTTTTTTTATTTGTAAATATTTTATATTTTTGTACCATAAAAATTTAGATTATAATTTTTAAAATCCAACTTTATGGCTACACTTCGTTTCCAAGCTTTAGATAAAGCTACCAGTAGAAAACCAGTTCCTTTTGAAGAAACGGCAAGAAAATCAGAAATTTTTGCATCCAATGTGTTCAACGACAAATCTATGCGTCAGTTTTTAACCTCAGATGCATATAAAGCAGTTAAAAATGCCATTGAACAAGGAACAAAGATTGATCGTAAAATTGCCGATTACGTAGCCATGGGAATGAAAGAATGGGCTTTGTCAAAAAACGTTACACATTACACACACTGGTTTCAACCATTAACAGGAACAACAGCAGAAAAACACGATGCTTTTTTTGAAACATCAATGGATGGTTCAGATCCTGTTGAAAAATTTGGGGGAAGCCAATTAGTGCAACAAGAACCAGATGCATCTTCTTTTCCAAACGGAGGAATAAGAAACACTTTTGAAGCAAGAGGTTATACGGCTTGGGATCCAACTTCTCCAGCATTTATATTTGGAAGTACTTTATGTATTCCTACAATATTTGTATCTTATACAGGCGAAGCTTTAGATAATAAAACACCTTTATTAAGAGCATTAAGCGCCATTGATGCTGCGGGTACGGAAGTAGCTAAATATTTTGATAAAAACATTAAAAAAATAACGCCAACTTTAGGTTGGGAACAAGAATATTTCTTAATTGATTCTGCTTTAGCAGCTACTAGGCCAGACATTATTGCTACTGGCAGAACTTTATTAGGACACACTTCTTCAAAAGGACAACAATTAGACGATCATTATTTTGGTTCAATTCCAACACGTGTATTGCAATATATGAGAGAATTAGAATACGAATGTATGTTGTTAGGAATTCCTGTAAAAACACGTCATAATGAAGTGGCACCAGGTCAATTTGAATTGGCGCCTATTTTTGAAGAGACTAATTTAGCTGTAGACCACAACTCCTTATTAATGGATGTAATGGAAAAAGTGGCAGAAAGACACGATTTTAAAGTATTGTTTCATGAAAAACCTTTTAAAGGTGTAAACGGTTCGGGTAAACATAACAACTGGTCATTAGCCACAGATACTGGAATAAATTTATTAGCTCCAGGAAAAACGCCAATGAGTAATTTAATGTTCTTAACGTTTTTTATCAACACCATTAAAGCAGTTCATGATTACGAAGAATTATTAAGAGCCTCAATTGCATCTGCTAGTAACGACCATCGTTTGGGTGCAAATGAAGCGCCACCAGCAATTATTTCAGTGTTTATTGGACAACAATTAACCAAAGTATTGGCTGAATTAGAAGGTGTTACAAATGGAAAATTATCTCCAGAAGAAAAAACAGATTTAAAACTAAACGTGGTTGGTAAATTACCAGATGTTTTATTGGATAACACAGACAGAAACAGAACTTCACCATTTGCATTTACAGGAAATAAATTCGAATTTAGAGCGGTAGGTTCGTCTGCAAACTGTGCGGTTTCAATGACTACTTTAAATTCAATTGTTGCTAAACAATTAATCGACTTCAAAAAAGAAGTAGATTTATTAATTGAAACGAAAGATTTAAAGAAAGACGAAGCCATTTTCAATACCTTAAGAGAATATATCAAAGGAACAAAAGCTATTTTATTTGAAGGCGACGGATACAGCGAGGCTTGGGAAAATGAAGCAAAAAAACGCGGACTAAGTAATCATAAAACAACTCCAGAAGCTTTGAAAGCTAAAGTTTCTAAAAAAGCATTTGACTTATTTGCCGAATTAGGTGTAATGAATCACATTGAAGTAGAATCTCGTTATGAAATTGAATTAGAAGAATATGCAAAGAAAATTCAAATTGAAGGAAGAGTTTTAGGTGATATTGCTCGTAATCATGTTATTCCAACGGCAATTAGATATCAAAATACGTTAATTGAAAACGTAAAAGGTTTAAAAGATATTTTTGAAAAAGATTTCACCAAAATTGCAAAGGAACAAATTGAATTAATCAAAGAAATATCTGGACATATTGAAGGTATCAATCGTAATATTGACGAAATGATTGATGAACGTAAAAAAGCAAATAACTTAGATAATACTGAAAAAATGGCAGCCGCTTATTGTGATAAAGTAAAACCCTATTTTGAAGTAATTCGTGAACATTGCGATAAATTGGAACTTTTAGTTGACAACGGAATTTGGCCATTAACAAAATACAGAGAATTGTTCTTTATTAAATAATGTTAAAACAGATTTTTAAAATGCTTGTTAGGAATAACAAGCATTTTTTTTACAATAATTTTTAGTATTTTTGAGTTATCTAAAAAAGCACGTTTTTATGAAATCATTACTTATATATTTATTTTTCAGCTTTTGTGCAGTTTCTTTTTCTCAAAAAAAAATAACGCTTTATTTTGACACCAATTCAAGTCAACTTTCTTTAAAAGAAATGAGCAAATTTAATAAATTTATAAAAACAAAAGATTTAAAAATTCAAAAAGTTATTGGCTTTTGCGATTTACGTTCTTCTAATAAATATAACGATTCTTTGGCATTAGCAAGAGCCAATTTTGTTTCAAGTTTAATTCGATTGTCTTCTTTTAACGCAAGTTTTGAAGTAAAATCTAAAGGTGAAAATTTTAATCAATTGAAAAATTTAGATTTAAACCGAAAAGTGGAAATTCATTTCAAAATTGAAAAAAAAGCTGCTGAAAAAATATCCAAAAACGAGAATTTTTCAATTACAATTTCTAAATCTAAAAAAGGCGACAAATTACTGCTCAAAAACTTATTCTTTTACGACAGAACGGATATTTTGTATCCAGAATCTTACAAACCACGTGAAGAATTGTTGAAAGCTTTGAAAGATAATCCGAAATTAAAAATTGAAATTCACGGTCATATTTGTTGCACGCCAGGAAAAGATAACGAAGAAATTGCATTAAAACGTTGCATAGGAACTATAGAGTTTTTAGTGGTAAACGGAATTGATCAATCGAGATTAAGTTATAAAAGCTTCGATGCAGAGCAACCTATTTTTCCCATTCCAGAAAAAAACGAAGAAGAACGAAAAGCCAATCGGCGTATAGAAATTTTGATTATTGATAAGTAATTCATTTAGTTTTTAGCACTATATTTGTTTAAATCAATATCATTCAAAATAATGAAATTCTTATTTGCTTTTACCTTTTGCCTTTTACCATTTGTTTTTTTTGGACAAGAAAGTATCACATTTTATTTCGAAAATAATAAATCGGCTTTAAATCAAGTCGAATTGGTTAGATTAAACAAATGGATTGCTACAAATAAAAACTCTAAAATTCTTTCTATCACCGGTTCAACAGATGAAGTTGGTTCTTCTGGTTATAATGATACTTTATCACAAAAACGTGTAGATTATATTTTTAATAAAGTAAAACTATCGGTTAAAATTAGGGAAGATTTTAAATCGATTTCTTTAGGTGAAAAAGGTGTAAAATCTAATAATAAAGCCGAAAACAGAAAAGCTAGTATTGTATTTTTACAAGAAAAAGATTTGGCAAAAGAAGCCCTTTTAATTCAAACAAAAGTAGTGGCGGAAGTTCCAAAAGATATTCCAACAAACGGATTAACTCCAATAGAAGAAAAGGATATGAATTTTCCAGAAGGCGCCACTTTAGAAGAAAAAATTCAATTGTCTCGACCAGGCACTTTAATTGTTTTGCCTGAAATTCAGTTTTACAAAAATACATTTGGCATCATGCCTTCCTCACAAAGAGAAATTTTCGAACTGATTCGAATTATGACAATGAATCCAAAATTATATATAGAAATTCAAGGTCATATTTGTTGTGTAGATAAAGATGTAAGAA
>NZ_JBIPMS010000102.1:0-6082 GCF_044368995.1 Flavobacterium sp.
CTTTTTGCATTTGCTGGATCAAAATGGGTTTCAATGAAAATCCCGTCTACTCCTGTTACAATTCCAGCTTTTGCGATGGTTTCAATCATATCTGGTCTCCCTCCAGTTACACCACTAGTTTGATTAGGTTGTTGAAGTGAATGCGTTACATCTAAGACAGTAGTTCCAAATTCTTTCATTGTTGGAATACCTCTGAAATCTACAATCATATCTTGGTAACCAAACATGGTGCCTCTATCGGTAATCATAAAATTATCATTGCCACAATCTTTCACTTTTTGAGCGGCATGTTTCATACTTTCCGGACTCATAAATTGACCCTTTTTCAGGTTTACTGTTTTGCCTGTTTTGGCAGCAGCAACCACTAAATCCGTTTGACGAACCAAAAATGCTGGGATTTGCAGTACATCAACATAAGCCGCTGCCATTGCTGCGTCTTCATTGGTATGGATATCAGTTACGGTTGGTACACCAAATTCTTTTGAAACTTTTTCTAGTATTTTTAGTGCTTTTTCATCTCCAATACCAGAAAAACTATCAATTCTTGAGCGATTGGCTTTTTTAAAACTTCCTTTAAAAACAAATGGTATTTGTAAACTATCAGTGATTGCAACTAATTTTTCAGCTATTCGTAAAGCCATTTCTTCTCCTTCAATAGCGCAAGGGCCAGCTAAAACAAAAAAATTACCGCTTTTTGTATGTTTAATTTGTGGAATATGGTCTAAGTTCATTTTGTTGAATTTTAAGCTGCAAAGATAATAAAGTTAGGGGTTTAGTTACCAGAAGATTCTGTTTTTTTAATTAAAAAACCTTTTGGGCACATAATTTTACCTTTTTCAAAAGTATTCACGTATATTTTTTTATTTGAAGTTTTTTCGTCTAAATATATTTCATATACAACTAAAGTTCCAGCGCCCATATTATTGCGTTTGCTTGGAAACGGGCAACACGTTTCTATAATTTTATAGGTTACTTTTTCTCCATTTGTACCTGTAAAGCTATTAAAAAAGCGATTCACGTTTTGATTGTTGCTATTTACATAGTTAGAAAAGCCTAAATTTATAGGATAAAATTCGCTGTATCCGTATTGCATATCGTTGGATGTTTCTTCTAATTCAAATTGCTCAGAAATGATTTTTGGTAATACAGCTGTATCGTCAATATTTTGAATGGTGTTTTTTGTGCTCACACATGACACGCAAAGAACAAGTATGATACTGAGGTGGCTTAATTTTTTCATGATTATTTATTTTTTGTTTTTATAAGTAATGCTGCTAGAGCTGCAAATATGATACCAAAAGATAACGTTCCAAAAGTTGCAAAAATCATATATGCGGTTATGTCAAACATAGCTTTAGCATTTTCTAGTTTCATCCCCTTAGAAACGGAATAGTTTATCATGTTTGTAAAAAAATAAGGATTCACATATTTTAACGAAAAATATAGAGCAAAGGGTGTTAAAATCATAGCGAAAATAGCTAAAATTACACCAGAAAGTAAACCTTGTTGCCAAGTCATTATACCATTGAAAAAGTTTTTTTTCTTATCAAATAAAAAAAGAATATAAATTCCGAATATTAAAATAAACACTAAATTTGTAAATATAGGATGATTGGCTATGTTTGTGTCATGAAAACCTAAATATTTTTCTAGTTGAAACCACATAATTCCTAAAAAAGTGTAGTATATTGCCCACTTAAATTCAATTTTAAATTTATTCATTTTTTGTATCTTTGAAAACGGTTTAAAACACTCAAACAGCAAATAGCTGTTTCTAAATGTATTTCAGTAGTATTTTTTTTACAAAATATACATATATGAAATCGAAAACAAATATAGTAATTCATTAAATACAATTTCACAATTTATGGAAGTAATTCAAGGTACTTGGCACTGGGCTATTTCAGGCTTTTTAATTGGACTTATCATGTTGGTTTTAACTTATTTTGGTAAAACGTTTGGTATGTCTTCCAATTTAAGAAACATTTGTAGTTTGTCATTTCCTAAGAAAAAAATTGAGTATTTTAATTTTGATTGGAAAGAACAAAAATGGAATTTATCTATTGCTTTAGGCGCAATTTTCGGAGGTTTTATTGCTTTTTATTTTTTAATGGATGCAAATACGACACTTCAGTTACATCCAAATACCATAGAAAGTTTAAATCAATTACACATTGATGTTCCAAATGGTAAATTAGGTCCAGATGCAATATTTAGTTTAGAAAAAGCATTTACATTAAAAGGATTTTCAGTTTTATTATTTGGTGGATTTTTAATTGGATTTGGGACACCTTATGCAGGAGGTTGTACGTCGGGTCACGCTATTTCGGGATTGAGTAATTTTCAAATTCCTTCATTAATTGCTGTGATTGGCTTTTTTATTGGTGGATTATTTTCTGCCCATTTTTTAATTCCTTTAATTTTTGGATAGTATGAAGTTGATTAAGTTTTTTATAGTTGGTATTGTTTTTGGAATAGTATTAACCAAAGCAGAAGCTGTTTCTTGGTACAGAATTTATGAAATGTTCATGTTTCAAAGTTTTCACATGTATGGAATTATTGCTACAGCTATTTTGGTAGGCGTTTGTGGAATTAAATTTATTAAATCAAAAGAAATTCAAGGTTTTAAAGGCGCTGAAATTGATATACAAGATAAAGATTTCTCTATTTCAAGATATATTATCGGAGGAACTATGTTTGGATTGGGATGGGGATTGGTAGGTTGTTGTCCTGGACCGATTTTCATTTTAATAGGAAATGGCGTCTTGTCTATTTTGGTTGTATTAATTGGCGCTTTATTAGGTACTTATTTATACGGAATTTTGAAAAATAAATTACCTCATTAATTTTTTGTTAAAGTGATACTTATCATGTTTTTATCTTTATGCTATTTGTAATTTTACATTATAAAATAAAAAACAATGAAAACAGTAGTTCATATACAAAATTTGAAATGTAGCGGTTGTGCCAATACGATTTCCAAAAAATTAAATGCTTTAGATGACGTATCCGATGTTCTTGTAGAAATAGAAGACAATTCGGTTACTTTTGAATATTCTGAAGCACATACTTTAAATGTAGTAAAGTTAGCTTTAGCAGATATTGGTTATCCCGAAGATGGAGAAGCCAATAGTTTAACATCAAAAGCCAAATCTTACGTTAGTTGTGCTTTTGGAAAAATAACATCATAAAACAAATGTTGTTCTTGTCAATCTAAATTTATTTCAGATTCTATAATTAATTGCTCAAGATTCTGAAACAAGTTCAGAATGACAAAGCAAAAAAAACCGACCATTAGGTCGGTTTTTTTTATATAATTTCAGCACTTAAACCTTCATCTTGCAGAGAAGCACATTGTGGTTTTAATTTTCTTAATTCTCCAGTTTTTACGGTACATTGTCCTTTGTAGTGAACTAAAATAGCACATTGTTCCGCTTGTTCCCAAGTGTGGTCGCATATTTTTACTAAAGATTCAATTACATGGTCAAATGTGTTCACATCGTCGTTGTATAAAACAATTTCGTGGTTAATGCCTACGGATTCTTCAACTAATATCTCTTCTAGTGTTTCTGTTAATGTACTCATAACTAATAATTAGTATAATGTAAAATTACTAATTTTTACTATATTTTAAACTTAACCAATTATTTCTTTCTTTTTTTGATTCAAAAGTAAGACCTAAATTTTCGCAACTTTCGTTAATGGCTTCAAAATCTTCTGTATAAAAGCCGCTTAATAATAAAACAGCACTGTCATTCATACAGTTTACATAAGTTGTCATATCATTTAATAAGATATTTCTGTTTATGTTTGCGATAAATACATCGTACTTTTGACCGTTATTTAACCAAGACGCATCACCTTCATAAACAGAAATATGTATACAATTGTTACGTTCAGCGTTTTCAATGGAATTTAAAAAACACCAATTGTCAATATCAACTGCATCAATTGGTTTTGCGCCTTTCATTTCAGCTAAAATGGCTAAGATGGCAGTTCCACAACCCATATCAATGGTTTTTTTGTTGGCAACATCTAATTCTAATAAATGCTGAATCATCATGTGAGTCGTTTCGTGATGTCCTGTTCCAAAACTCATTTTTGGCTCAATTACGATTTCATATTTGGCATTAGTTGCCGGATGAAAAGGTGCACGAACGTGACAAATTCTGTCTACATCAATAGGAGAGAAGTTCTTTTCCCATTCTTCGTTCCAATTTACGGGTTCAATTTCGTTTGTCGAATAGGAGATTTTGAAGTTTTCATTCGAAAGAAGTTCAATATCATTTAAAATATTTTCAGACCAAACGTCTTTTTGAACATAAGCCGAAACGCCTACTTCTGTTTCTTCAAAGCTTTCAAAAGCGGTTTCTTCTAATTGGGCAATTAAAATTTCCGAACCCAACTCTGCTGGTTCAATTGTAAAATGGTATGCGATGTAGGTGTTTGCCATTTGGATTATTTTAAACTTATATTTGCTTACATTCCTTATTATTTTAACATATAAGGAATGAAAGAAGTATAAGAGCGTTTATTGTTTATTTAAATTAATACAACTTCGGAAATTTGGTTGGATTTGTTTCATGCATCATTTCATACACTTTTTCAAAAACATCTTCGGCACTTGGTTTAGAAAAATAATCCCCATCAGTTCCATAACTTGGTCGGTGTGCCTTAGCGGTTAAGGTTTGCGGTGCGCTATCTAAATATTGGTACGCGTTTTGATTTTCGATAATTTCTTGTAAAATAAAAGCACTTGCTCCACCTGGAACATCTTCATCTATTACTAATAAACGGTTGGTTTTCGCTACTGATTTCACAATATCGTGAGAAATATCAAAAGGTAATAAACTCTGAATATCAATAATTTCAGCGTCAATTCCGTTTTCTAATAATTCTTTTGCGGCTTGTTCTACAATTCTTAAAGTAGAACCGTAAGAAACTAGCGTAATATCTTTTCCTTCTTTGATGGTTTCAACCACACCAATTGGCGTTTGAAATTCCCCTAAATTGGTTGGCATTTTTTCTTTTAAACGATAGCCATTTAAACATTCAATTACCAAAGCAGGTTCGTCTGTTTTTAATAAAGTATTATAAAAACCTGCCGCTTTGGTCATATTTCTTGGAACCAAAACGTGAATACCACGAATCGCGTTAATAATCATTCCCATTGGAGATCCCGAATGCCAAATGCCTTCTAAACGGTGACCACGAGTTCTGATAATTAATGGTGCCTTTTGACGACCATGTGTTCTGTATTGTAAAGTAGCCAAATCGTCACTCATAATCTGTATGGCATATAGCAAATAATCTAAATACTGAATTTCTGCAATTGGACGTAAACCACGCATGGCCATTCCAATACCTTGACCTAAAATAGTCGCTTCACGAATGCCTGCATCTGAAACACGCATTTCTCCGTATTTTTCTTGCATGCCTTCTAAACCTTGGTTTACATCACCAATATTTCCTGCATCTTCACCAAATACTAAAGTTTCTGGATACGTTGCAAAAATTTTATCGAAGTTATCTCTTAAAACTAAACGCGCATCCACCTCTTCAGCGGTCTCATCGTAAATTGGTTTTACTTCAGTAGTTGAAGCACTATTTTGATTTGATTCTGAATATAAATGGGAACTGTATTTTGGTTGAATTCTAGCAATGAAATTAGAAATCCAAATGGCTAAAGTGGCTCTGTTGTCCCCAGAAAGTATTCTTAAAACTTTTCTAGCAACGACTAATAAATCTTTTCTAATTGGTTCTTTTATGGCAGCAATATCTGTCGCATATTTTTCAATAAAAACTTTATTTTCTGAGTTTTGTGCAACTTGATTTAAAATCGCAACTGTTGCCGTTTGGTCTTCTTTAATTGTGGATAAATAATTGGTCCATGCTTCTTTTTTACCTACTAAAACTTCTTTTTTAGAGGCTGATTCAATATCGTCTAATTCTTCAGAAGAAGCAATATTGTTTGCAATCATCCATTTTTTCATTTGTGCCACGCAGTCAAATTCTGCTTCCCAAGTCAAACGTTCTGCATTTTTGTATCGCTCGTGTGATCCAGAAGTAGAGTGCCCTTGTG
>NZ_JBIPMS010000020.1:0-19740 GCF_044368995.1 Flavobacterium sp.
ATATATATGAAGCTAATTTTTGTATGGAATTTTTTGCTGACAATGCGATAATTGAACCAGCAGAAATTTATCAAAAATTGAATATAATATCCGATTCGCCATTTGCAGTATTTTTTAAGAAAAATCAACATTATTTGCTTTCGGCCTCACCAGAAAGGTATTTGAAAAAGGATAATGAAAAAGTAATTTCTCAACCGATAAAAGGAACTGCAAAACGAAATTCAAATGCTACTATTGACGAGCAAAATAAATTAGATCTTTTGAACAATCCAAAGGAACGTTCAGAAAATATAATGATTGTTGATTTGGTTCGAAATGATTTATCTCAAACCGCTACGAAAGGCAGTGTAGAAGTAGAAGAACTATGTGAAATTTATTCTTTTAGACAAGTGCATCAAATGGTATCAACTCTAGTTTCCAATGTTTTGCATACCACTTCACCAATTGAAATTTTACGAACCACTTTTCCAATGGGAAGTATGACTGGCGCTCCGAAGATTTCAGCTATGAAAATTATCGAAGAGTTGGAAGAAACAAAACGTGGATTGTATAGTGGTGCTGTTGGCTATTTTACACCTTCAGGAAATTTTGATTTTAATGTGGTTATTCGAAGTATTTTATACAATTCGGAAAATAATTATTTAAGTTTTTCTGTTGGAAGTGCCATTACTGCTGAAGCCATTCCAGAAAATGAATATGAAGAATGTTTATTGAAAGCCAAAGCCATGTTTGAGGTGCTTCAAGTTAATTAATTATATTTGTACATGTTTCAAAAGTTTAAAAACCATATTGACACTAATTTTTCTTTCTTACAAGATAAAAAACTTCTTGTGGCGACTAGTGGGGGAATGGATAGTATGGTTTTGGTACATTTATTTCAAAAATTAAAATTCAATATTGGTTTAGCTCATTGTAATTTTCAATTAAGAAATTCAGAAAGTGATGCTGATGAAAAATTTGTAAATAACTATGCAGAACTGCATAAAATTCCATGTTTTACTATAAAATTTGATACTAAAAACTATTCTGAAGTACATAAATTATCTATACAAGTAGCAGCAAGAAATTTACGTTACAATTGGTTTAACGAGATTTTAGTTCAAGAAAAATACGATTATATTATTACTGCTCATCACGCAGATGATGTCGCAGAAACGTTTATGATCAATCTCTCTAGAGGAACAGGTTTAGAAGGTTTAACAGGAATTCCTTCGCAAAACGGAAATATTATCCGACCAATGTTGCTTTTTTCTCGTAAAGAAATTGAGAATTATGCATCAGAGAATAGTTTACAATTGCGAGAAGATAGTAGTAATGCCTCGGATAAATATCTTAGAAATAAAATCAGACATCATATTATTCCTGTTTTTAAGGAAATTAATGATTCTTTTTTACAATCCTTTCAAAATACTTTAGAATATCTTAATCAGCAACAATCTTTAGTTGATGATGCCGTTTTGTTAGTGTACGAAAAAGTAGTTTTAGAAGAAAAAGAACAATTAAAAATAAATATTTCAGCTTTACTTCAATATAAAAATTACAAAGCCTATTTGTACCAATGGCTTCATAAATATGGATTTACTGCTTGGAATGATGTCTATGATTTGTTACAATCGCAAACAGGAAAACGCATCGAATCTGAAAATTATATCTTATTGAAGGACAGAGATTTTTTACTTCTTTCATCTAAAATTTCTGATTTTGAAACCATTGCTATTCATTCGGTTACTGAAAATACTAATTTTCCGTTAAATTTCAGCATTTGTAACTTTAGTGACATTTCAAATCAAAACAAGAACGTTATATTTGTAGAAGAATCTAAGTTACAATTTCCGTTAACAATTAGAAAATGGAAATCAGGAGATTATTTTTATCCAGCTGGAATGCAAGGAAAAAAGAAAGTCAGTAAGTATTTTAAAGACGAAAAATTTACATTATTTCAAAAACAACAAGCTTTTATTTTAGAAAGCAATGATCAGATTGTTTGGATAATAGGGCACAGAGCTGACGAACGATTTAAGCCAGAAAACACCACACAAAACATAATACAAATAACCTATAGTAATGAAAAAAATAGTTAGTTTATTAGCCTTATTAGTTACCTTTTTTGGAACAGCACAAATTGTAGCACCCGTAAAATGGGGTTCAAGTGTAGTTAAAGTTTCTGATACAGAAATCGATTTAATTGTTACTGCTAATATTGAAGATAATTGGCATTTATATTCTCAGTTCACACCTGAGGGTGGTGCATTACCATTGGTTTTTACTTTTAAAAATCAAAAAGGCAATTATCAATTAGTTGGAAAAACTAAAGAAGGAAAATATAAAAAATCGTTTAACGAAATATTTGAAATTGAAGAGTATTATTTTCAAAATGCAGCAAAATTCACGCAACGAATTAAAATTTTAAATTCAAAATTAAAAACTGTAGATATAAGTGTTGATGGACAAGCTTGTATAGACGGAAAATGTGTGCAAACTGAAGCTAATTTAAAATTTGATTTACCAGAATTAAAAGTCTTGGAAAGTACTGAAACTGTTATTGATTCAGCTGAAAATAAAACAGATTCTTTAGCTACAACAGAAGTTGATACAACAAAACAATCTATTGCACCTTCTAAAGCATCAAACAATAATACTCCAGACAAAGAAGAAAAAAGCTTGTGGTCTATTTTCTTTTTAGCCTTTCTTGGTGGTTTTGCTGCACTTTTAATGCCTTGTATTTTCCCAATGATTCCAATGACAGTTAGTTTTTTCACCAAACAAAGTAAAACTAAAGCTGCAGGAGTTAAAAATGCCATTATTTATGGTTTGGCCATTATTGCGATATACGTATTGTTAGGCTCTTTAATTACAGGAATTTTTGGTGCAGAAGCACTAAACGAATTGTCAACTAGTGTTACGTTTAATTTAATTTTCTTTGCCTTATTAGTAATTTTTGCACTTTCATTTTTAGGCGCATTTGAAATTGTTTTGCCAAGTTCATGGGCTACAAAAATTGATTCAAAGGCAGATAAAGGCGGAATTGTTGGTATCTTTTTTATGGCTTTGGCTTTAGCCGTAGTTTCTTTTTCTTGTACTGGTCCAATTGTGGGTACTTTACTAGTAGAATCAGCTTCTAAAGGCGGTTTGGCACCTATTATTGGAATGTTAGGATTTTCTTTAGCTATTGCTTTACCATTTATGCTTTTTGCCATGTTTCCAGGTTGGTTAAATGCTATGCCAAAATCGGGTGGTTGGTTAAATACAGTTAAAGTTTCTTTAGGATTTTTAGAATTGGCTTTTGCCTTCAAATTTTTATCTAATGCCGATTTGGTGTTACAAAAACATTGGTTAGAAAGAGAATTGTTTATTGCGATATGGATTGCCGTTTTTGCAGCTTGGGCGTTGTATTTATTTGGAAAATATATGTTGCCTCACGATTATGAAAAAGCGGATAAAATAGGAGTAGGGCGTTTGATGATGGCTATTATCGTTTCAACTTTCACCTTTTATATGATTCCAGGATTATGGGGCGCACCATTAAAAATATTAAGCGGATTAACACCTCCAATGACTTATGCAGAAAGCGCTTCAGGATTTGGAAATGGGAATTCGAGTACAGCTGAATTACCAGAACACGCGCACAATGGACCACACGGAATTATCGCTTTTGAAGACTATGAATACGGATTAACTTATGCGAAAAAAGTAGGTAAACCAGTTTTGTTAGATTTTACAGGTGATGCCTGTGCAAATTGCAGAAAAATGGAAGACAATGTTTGGTCTGATAAGTCGATATTACCAATATTAAAAGAGCAGGTAGTTTTGATTTCTTTATATTGTGATAGAAAAATTGAGTTACCGAAATCGCAACAATATCTTTCTAAAACTACAGGAAAACAAGTGGTTACAATTGGAAACAAATGGACAGATTTACAAATTTCAAGATATAAAAGTAATTCGCAACCTTTATATGTTATTATTGATAATGAAGGAAATGATTTAGAAGAAATGGCACCAATGGCATTCAACACCAACATTGAAGAATATAAAAAATGGTTAGAAAACGGGATTGCCTTAGCTAATAAGAAATAGTTTTTTTACTGAAAATTTAAAAGACCTAACAATAGATTTTGTTAGGTCTTTTTTTTAATCTTCATCTTCTAATCTAAAAATTTCTTCCACTTGTGTTTCGAAAAACTGAGCTAATTTTAATGCCAATAGCGTTGAAGGAACATATTTTCCTTTTTCCATAGCATTTATAGTTTGTCTGCTTACCTTAATTTTCTTTGATAATTCTTCTTGAGAAATATTTTTCATTGCTCGAAGAACTTTAATATTATTAGTCATGATTTGATGCATTTAATTTATAAATCATGTAATGAAATCGTATAATAAAAAATAAAAGTAAAGTAAACATATTATAAAATAAAACATTTAAATAAGGCAAGCCAAATATAAATAATGTAAAGAATAATATAATTGCATAATTTAGATAAGTTGCCCATACTAAGCTTTCATACCTTATTTTAGATATCATTTCGTCTTCTTCTTTAAGTTTTGAAAATCCTACTAAAATGCCACCTACAATTATACCGATGGTAAGAATTTCATCTACAACACTATTTTTTATTATTTTAAAAAATCCTGGAATTTCTCCAATACTATCTTGATAAATTGAAAAAACAGTAATGTTCAAATAATCATCTGTTGAAATATTAAAAACAATGATAATTAAAGTTCCCAAAACACTTGGGCCAAATAATAACCAACCTAAATTTTTAAATTGATTCGGAAATAAAAAATGCGTTTTCATAAATTAAAGTTTATAATTATTTTTCAAATGTAAAGTATATTTTACATATAGACAAATAAAATTTACAAAAAGTATATTTTGTTTTACTTTTTTGTGTTTTTATAAATTTTTTGTTTTTAGTAATTAAAATATTTTTCTACATTTGTATTTATATAAGCCAATTTTTAAAAGTACACGCCATGTTAGTAAAAGTCTTTGGAAGCGCCGTTTTCGGTGTAGATGCCACCACCATTACTGTAGAAGTAAATATCGATAAAGGAATAGGTTATCATTTAGTAGGTTTACCTGATTCCGCCATTAAAGAAAGCAGTTATCGTATCGCTGCTGCTCTAAAAAACAACAATTACAATCTTCCCGGAAAAAAAATCACCATAAATATGGCGCCTGCCGATTTAAGGAAAGAAGGTTCTGCCTATGATTTAACCTTAGCAATTGGAATATTAGCTGCTTCTGGTCAAATTAACGCTGACGAAGTAGGAAAATATATCATCATGGGCGAAATGTCTTTAGATGGTGGCTTACAGCCAATTCGTGGAGCATTATCCATAGCTATTAAAGCTAAAGAAGAGGGTTTTTCAGGAATTATTTTACCCAATCAGAATGTAAAAGAAGCTGCTATAGTGGAAGGTTTGGAAGTGTATGGCGTAGATAATGTGTTGCAAGTCATTAATTTTTTTGAAGGTAAAGAAACTTTAATTCCGACCATAATTGATACGAAAGAAGAATTTTCTAAAAACCTTGAATTTCCAGAATTCGATTTTGCAGACGTCAAAGGTCAGGAATCCATAAAAAGATGTATGGAAATTGCAGCAGCAGGCGGTCATAACATTATTTTAATTGGACCTCCAGGTGCTGGTAAAACGATGTTAGCTAAACGTTTGCCTAGTATTTTACCACCAATGAGTATGCAAGAAGCGTTGGAAACGACTAAAATTCACTCAGTTACAGGTAGAATAAAAGATGCCGGATTATTAACGCAACGACCTTTTCGAGCACCACATCACACGGCAAGTTCTGTCAGTTTGGTAGGTGGAGGAAGTTATCCGCAACCAGGAGAAATTTCTTTAGCGCATAATGGTGTTTTATTTTTAGATGAATTACCTGAGTTTAAACGTGAAGTTTTGGAAGTCATGCGCCAACCTTTGGAAGATAGAGAAGTAACAATCGCTCGAGCAAAATTTACGATTACTTATCCTTCTTCATTTATGTTAGTAGCCAGTATGAATCCTAGTCCGAGTGGTTTTTTTAACGATTCGAAAAATTCCAATGGTGCTTCACAAATGGAAATGCAACGCTATTTAAGTAAAATTTCAGGACCTCTTTTGGATAGAATTGACATCCATATTGAAGTAACTCCAGTTCCTTTTGAAAAATTATCAGAAACTCGCAAAGCAGAAAGTAGTGTTGAAATTAGAAAAAGGGTTACTATGGCTAGAAATGTTCAGACAAAACGTTTCGAAAATTATAATCACATCCATTATAATGCACAAATGAGTAGTAAATTAATTCGTGAATATTGCGCTTTAGATGATGTCTCTTTACAGTTATTGAAAACGGCTATGGAACGATTGAATTTATCAGCACGAGCATATGATAGGATTTTAAAGGTTTCCCGAACCATTGCCGATTTGGAAAATTCAGAAAATGTGTTTTCACATCATATTGCAGAAGCTATTCAGTATAGAAGTTTAGATAGAGAAGGTTGGTTAGGATAATTTGCAAGCTCCGCAAAGTCTCCTACTTTGAGGTAGTGTTTTTCAGTCTTTGACTGATCTAAATAAAAATATGACAGATAAAGAAGGATATATAATTAGAGACCAATCTAAAGCTCATTTTATTACCGCAACTGTTGTGGATTGGGTTGATGTTTTTTCAAGAAAAGCATATAGAGATTGTATAATTGAAAGTTTGGATTTTTGCATCAAAAATAAAGGAATGATTTTGTATGGATATGTAATTATGTCTAATCACATTCATTTAATTATACAATCAGATAAAAATAAATTATCCGATTTAATTCGGGATTTCAAGAAGTTTACTGCAAAAACCATTTTGTATAAAATTGAAACAGAACCAGAAAGCAGATCCGATTGGATGCTGAAACGATTTGAATTTGCTTGTAAAAGTCATAGCCGTAATGAAAAATATCAGTTTTGGCAATATGGAAATCATCCCGAAGAAATTTTTTCTGAAAAGTTTTTTTGGTCTAAATTGGATTATATTCATTTAAATCCAGTTCGAGCAGGCATTGTTGCCAAAGCTTCTGATTATGTATATTCAAGTGCATCTAATTATGTAAATGATACTGGAATTATAACAATTACAAAAGTTGATAATCCAGTAATAGATGTTTTGAAATCACAATCAATTAGTAATATTTATAATTGGTAAGCAAGGTCGGAGACCTTTAAACACAACCTCAAAGTCAGAGACTTTGCGGAGCGTAAGAAGTTTGGATAGAGAAGGTTGGTTGGGTTAGCCGTGTTTTTTCCAATATTTTTTACCATAACTGCAAAAAATTTCTTCATTTGATTTGATGTTATTTGTAGCAATCAAACAAACGTTGTTAGATTCATCTAATGCTATTTTCGAATTATTTTTATACTTAGATTTCATAAAACCATTGGAATCATTTGCGTATTTCGCAAAACAATCTACTGTGTTTGAGTCTAAAATTGTTCCGTCAAGTAAATTAATAAAATACTTATCATTGTTAAGTAATACTATAGAAGCAGCTTCAATGTTTGTTATTATTTTACCTTTAAAAATGGAAATTATTTCTTCTTTATAAATTTCTATTGCTGTAAATAATCCATTTCCAGAATTTTCAATTTGAGATTTTTGTATATATAAATAATCTTCTTCCTTTGCATCAATGGTATTGTCCATATTATTTTTAATAAAACTAAAATTTTAAAATTCGCATTACTCTATTTTTTCTAATATGATTTTTTATGATGGACGTTGTATCTCTATTATTTTGCATAGGAATAATGATATTTTTTAAGATGTCAACATTCGTAATTTGATAGTTTAAATCGAAAAAACAATAGCCTTTGTACACCCCATTTTCAATTAAAACCGCACTTCGTTCTTCGATAGTTCGACCTTTGTCAACCACAACCATGTTGTTGTTTTCAAATTGTAATTTATGAATGCAATCTTTAGCACGCGCATTATATATATCAGTGCTTTCAAGTTGAATACAAGCGCCATTACATTCTTTAATTTTGTATTGAAAACAGGCTAATTTTGTGTCATATAAACCATTTATTTTCTGGCATAAGTTAGCATTCGAAGTAATTTTAAAAAGAAAATTTTTTCCTTCTTGTAAACTTACAAATGACGTAATCTCTTTTTTTCTTCCATCTGCTTTTTCAATAGTTAAGGACAAATAACCTTCATTATTTATATGTGAATACAGAGCGAAATTAAAAATACTTTTACGTTGCGCTCGGTTGTATAATGGCTTGTTGATTTTAATTTCTTCCGATTCTTTCAATAATGCAATTAATTCGCTGCCTGTTTCTTCATATGATACTGTGTATACATCGCGCTGTATTTTTTTACTTTTAGCGTTTGCTCCTGTAAAATGCTGATTGACACGTTTTTTAATGTTTTTACTTTTACCAATGTAAATTAAATCTCCTTTTTCATTATGAATATAGTAAATGCCTGTTTTTGAAGGTAATTTTTCTAATATATCAAGTAATTTAGGAGATAATCCTGCTTTTATTTCAGTTTTTATGTAGCTTTTTACAATTTCTTTTGTTAAATCTTTTGCTAAAAGCATCTTGAATAATTTCACTGTAGCCATTGCATCACCACTTGCTCTGTGTCTGTCTGCCATTGGAATTCCTAAAGAACGTACTAGTTTTCCTAAACTATAAGACGGCATTTCTGGAATAATCTTTTTAGCTAATTCTACAGTGCAAAGTGTTGGTGTTTTAAAATCAAAACCCAAACGTCTAAATTCCATTTGTAAAATTCGGTAATCGAAACTGGCGTTATGAGCAACAACAATAGAACCTTCAGTAATTTCAATAATACGTTTTGCCACCTCGAAAAATTTTGGAGCACTACGAAGCATGGCGCTATTTATACCCGTTAATTTTACCACAAATGGCTGAATGGGTTTTTCTGGATTTACCAAACTAATAAACTGGTCTATAACTTCATGACCATCGAATTTATAAATGGCAATTTCAGTAATACCTTCTTCATTGTATTGTCCGCCGGTGGTTTCTATGTCGATAATAGTATAAATATGTTTTCTTTTTATAATTTTAGTAATTCGATTTCAATAATTGGCACATTGAAAATTGCCTTATTGATAATTTCTATTGCCAAAGATACTACTTCCTATTCGAACCATGGTGCTTCCGCATGAAATTGCTAGTTGATAATCGCCAGACATACCCATGGAAAGAATTGATAATTGATAATTGATAATTGATAATTGATTTATTTTATCAAAAAGTGTTTTTAAATGGTTGAATTCTTTTTCGATTTGGTTTTGATTTTCAGTGAAGGTTGCCATTCCCATCAAACCTGCGATTCTGATGTTTTCAAATTCGCTTTTGTCATTCTGAACTTGTTTTGCTTCGCACTGTTCGTAAACTTGGGTCAGAATCTCATTTAATTCAAGCTCATCTAATCCAAATTTGGTTTCTTCTTCCGCGATATGTATTTGTAATAAACAATCAATTGTTCTATTGTGTTTTTTGGCTTGTTTATTAATTTCTTGCAACAATTTTAGACTATCTACACCGTGAATCAAACTCACGTATTCAGCCATAAATTTAACTTTATTGGTTTGTACGTGACCAATCATATGCCATTCGATATCTTTTGGCATTTGTTCCCATTTCTCAGTCATTTCTTGGATTTTGTTTTCTCCAAAAACACGCTGACCCGAACTGTAGGCTTCCATTAAATCAGCCACAGGTTTGGTTTTTGAAACCGCAACCAAAGTCACGTGTGGTGGAAGTTGGGATTTTATTTTGGTAAGGTTTTTTGCTATTGACATTATTTTATAAATTTTTAAAAGCAAGATTTTAGAAATGATTAAAACTTCGTAAATCTAAAATTGTAATTCGTAAATCAAATTTACAACTCATAAATCACCAAACCACTTCTAAACTTTGGTTCAATAAAGGTTGATTTTGGAGGCATAATTAAATTATTATCGGCAATGGTTTTAATTTCTGACATGTTGGTAGGGTAGAGCATGAAACCCACTTCATATTCGCCTTCATCTACTAAATCTTTAATGACGGAAATACTTTGTTTTCCTGGAATATAATCAATGCGTTCATCGTTACGCAAATCTTCAATACCTAGTAACGGATTTAAAACAGTATCGTATAAAATTTGAGCATCTAAGTTTTCTAAAACAGAAGTTATAATTTGATTTTGCTTGTAAAATAATGCATAAAAACTGCCATCCAAATACATTCCAAATTCAAATTTATTTTGAGGTTTCCATAATTCTTGATCTTTAGATTTAATGATAAAATTATCAGATAATTTAGTAATGAAATCATCTTTTAATAAGCCATTCAAATCTCTAACCAATCGGTTGTATTCGTATATTTTCACATTGCTTTCTGCAATTAAAAAACTCATAAAATAATTTAGATTTTTGTTGTCTAAATGTTTTTCTTGTTCAAATAACAATTCTGCAGAAGCCGAACGGTGATGCCCATCAGCTATGTATAAATTCGGAATATTTTCAAAATGCTCTTGTAACCATTCTATTTCTGATTGTGTTTCAATCTTCCATAAAGTGTGTTTTTCCTTGTTTGGAGTTGCAAATGCATAAATGGGTTCGCTCTTTTTTCGTAAAGAAATAAACGTATTTATTTCCACAGAATCAGGATACGTAATTAAAACGGGTTCTGTGTTAAATCTTGTTTGATGTAAATAATCTTTAAATAATTCTACACGATATTGTAAGGTGTCTTCGTGTTTTTTAATATTATTATTCTGATATTCTTCAACAGAAGTTCCTGCAATAATTCCAGTAAATGTATGGTTTTTCGATTGAATTTCGTACAAATAAAAAACAGGTTGTTCCTCGGAAATTAAAATATTTTCGTTTTTAAAATCTTGGTATTTATGTAAAACACCTTTAAAACGTTTGTCTGAAGTAATTTTTTGAGTATTCGCATAAGCAGGATGTATGACATGCAAAAAGGAATACGGATTGAAACTTAGCCAAGCCGCAAGTTCTGCTGAACTATAATCTTCATAGGTTCTGCAAGTTACCAAAGCGACTTTGTCTGCCGATGGACGAACTGCTTTGAAAGGGATTATTTTTGCCATTTTTTAGTCGAAAGTCGAAAGTCATAAAGTCGAAAGCAGTCACTTTAAGACCTTCGACAATAGACTTTAAGACTAATTAAATTGTTTTGAAACTTTTTCTGCTTTTTTGCTTTCTGAATAATCATAGAAACCTTCACCAGATTTTATACCTAATTTTCCAGCCATTACCATATTTACTAATAACGGACAAGGCGCATATTTAGGGTTTTTAAATCCGTCATACATTACGTTTAGGATTGATAAACAAACATCAAGACCAATAAAATCTGCCAATTGTAACGGTCCCATTGGATGTGCCATTCCTAATTTCATCACAGTATCTATTTCAGAAACGCCCGCCACACCATTATATAACGTTTCGATTGATTCGTTAATCATTGGCATTAAAATTCTGTTGGCTACGAAACCTGGATAATCGTTTACTTCTGTTGGAGTTTTACCTAATTTTAACGATAAATCCATAATAATTTTAGTCACTTCATCAGAAGTAGAATACCCACGAATAATTTCAACTAATTTCATAATTGGAACAGGATTCATAAAATGCATTCCAATAACACGTTCTGGATGAACTACTTGAGCACCAATTTGAGTAATAGAAATAGAAGAAGTGTTGCTTGCTAAAATTACATTATGGTCACAAATATCGCTTAATTGCTTAAAGATATTCATTTTAAGTGATACATTTTCAGTAGCAGCTTCCACAACCAAATCGCAACCCACTACACCATCTTTAATATCTGTATAAGTAATGATGTTTGAAATCGTTTTGTGTTTGTCAGCTTCCGTGATGCTTTCTTTAGCTACCATTCTGTCTAAGTTAGCAGCAATTGTTGCCATTCCTTTTTCTAATGATTTCTCAGAAATATCAATTAATTTTACTGTAAATCCTGCTTGAGCAAATGTATGAGCAATTCCGTTGCCCATGGTTCCTGATCCTATTACGGCTATTTGTTTCATTTTGTGATTATGTGTTTTGTTATTTTAATTACTTGCCAATAGAATCAATAATTTGATACGCTACTCTTAATGCTTCTGTTCCATCTTCCAATGATACAATTGGAGTGGTGTCATTATTAATAGCATCTGCAAAAGATTCTAACTCATCTAAAATGGCGTTATTCGGATGTATGTTCGGATTATCAAAATAAATTTGTTTTTTAACGCCTTCTGCATTTTGTAATATCATATCAAAATCTCCAGGTATTTCTGGTGCATCTTGCATACGAACTACTTCGCAAATTTTATCTAAATAATCTACAGAAATGTAAGCGTCTTTTTGGAAGAAACGCGATTTTCGCATGTTTTTCATAGATATTCTACTAGCAGTTATGTTTGCCACACAACCGTTCTCAAATTCTAAACGAGCATTGGTAATGTCTGGAGAATCCGAAATTACAGAAACACTACTTGCATTCACTGTTTTTACTTTTGATTTTACTACGCTTAAAATCGCATCAATATCATGAATCATTAAATCTAAAACCACAGGTACATCTGTACCACGCGGATTAAATTCTGCCAAACGGTGTGTTTCGATAAACATTGGTTTGTCAATCATATCTTTCACAGCTGTAAAAGCCGGATTAAAACGCTCCACATGACCAACTTGTCCTTTTACATTATATTTTGTAGCTAAAGCAAGAATTTTTTCAGCTTCATCAACAGTTGTGGCAATTGGTTTTTCAATAAAAACATGTTTACCTGCTTCAATAACCATTTTAGCACAATCATAGTGTTGAATAGTTGGTGTAACAATATCTATTACATCTACGGCAGCGATTAGTTCAGCAATTGAATCAAATTTTTTATAACCGAATTCGGTAGCGACTTTTGAAGCATTATCTTCAAAAGAATCAAAGAAACCAACTAAATGGTATTTTTCTGACTGATTTAATAATCGTAAATGTATTTTTCCTAAGTGACCTGCACCTAAAACGCCGACTTTTAACATAAAAATAAAATTTATCAAAAATAGTAATAAATTAAGAAATTCCAATTAAGAAATCCCAATATTAAAAATTTAGAATTTCAAAATATAGTTGCGCTAACATAAGTTAGATTTTTTTAAATAAATTGGAATTTAATTTTTGTTTTTGAGAAAAATCCATCTAAATTTACAACACTAATTTACATAATAAATTGAAAGACACTAATAAACATCAAGGGCTAAGAAATCTGCTAGTAAAACAATTAAAGGAAAAAGGAATAACGGATAAAAATGTTTTGGATGCAATTGCTAAAATTCCCCGTCATTTGTTTATTGACTCTAGTTTTGAAAATTTTGCTTACCAAGATAAAGCGTTTCCTATAGGAGCGGATCAAACCATTTCTCAACCCTATACAGTTGCTTTTCAAACTGAATTATTACAGGTAGAAAAAGAGCATAAAGTTTTAGAAATTGGAACGGGAAGTGGTTACCAAACAGCTGTTTTGTGTTTATTGGGTGCTAAAGTGTATTCTGTTGAAAGACAAAATGAATTATTTAAGAAAACTAAAAACCTACTTTCAAAATTAACTATTAATGTTATTCCAAAATTACTCTCTTTTGGCGATGGCTATAAAGGTTTACCCGATTATGCGCCGTTTGATAGTATAATTGTAACGGCTGGAGCACCTGTAATTCCTCAAGCATTAATGTCGCAATTGAAAATAGGAGGGAGATTAGTTATTCCAGTAGGAAAAAAAGAACAAATAATGACTTTGTTAGTAAGAAAAAACGAAACACAATTTGAAAAAACCGAATTTGGCGATTTTAAATTTGTACCACTTTTAGAAAATAAAAATTAACTATTTAAAATTACATAAAATGAAGCAACTGATTTTAGGATTTTTAGTGTTCAGTACTTTTTTAAATGCTCAAGATAAGCCAAAATTAGTAGTAGGAATTGTAGTCGATCAAATGAAAATGGAGTACTTGTATCGTTTTTCAAATGATTTTTCAAATAATGGGTTTAAAAAAATAATGGGAAAAGGCTTTACATTTCATAACATGCATTACAATTTTATGCCTACTTATACTGCTCCAGGTCATGCAGCAATTTTTACCGGTGCCTTGCCAAATGTAAACGGAATTGTAGGTAACGATTGGTTTAATAAAAGTACCGGAAAAGAAATGTATTGCACCGATGATGCTTCAGTTAACACGTTAGTTGAAGGAACAGAATCTGAAGGAAAAATGTCGCCCAAAAACCTATTTAGTACAACAATTACAGACGAATTAAAATTAGCTACTAACTTCAAAAGCAAAGTAATTGGAATCAGTATTAAAGACAGAGGGGCTATTTTGCCTGCCGGACATTTTGCAGATTGGGCGTTTTGGTACACTAAAACAGGAAATTTTATCTCAAGTTCGTTTTATGGAAACAAATTACCAGATTGGACAACTAAATTTAATGAAGAAAAAAACTATATAAAATACATTGAAAAAGGTTGGGATTTATTAAAACCAAAAGAAGTATACAACGAAAGTTTAAACGATAATAATCCATACGAAGGAAAATTATTTAAGAAAACTCCTTTTTTCCCTTACGATACCAAAGAAATGTTTGCCAATAATGATGCTGGAGTTTTAAGAACAACACCTTACGGAAATAATTTAATAGCAGATTTTGCCAAAAGAGCTATTGAAAATGAAAAAATGGGAGCAGATGAAATTACCGATTTTTTAACGCTTAGTTTCTCCTCTACAGATTATGTTGGTCATGTTTTAGGGCCTCGTTCCATTGAGTTACAGGATACTTATTTGCGTTTAGATGAAACAATAGCTGATTTATTAACTTATCTGGACGAGAAAGTGGGCAAAGGAAACTATTTAGTTTTCCTAACAGCAGATCATGCTGGAGCAGAAAATGCAACTTATTTAAAAGATAATAAATACGAAATAGAAAGTTTAAACAGCAAAAATTTACAACAGCGTATTATTGATTTTTCTCAAAAAACGTTTGGTGAAAATATGCTATTAGATTATTCCAATTTTAATGTTTTTATAAACAAAGAAAAAGTAACACAAAAAGGATTAGAATTACAAAAAGTCAAGCGACAATTTAAAGATTTTATACTTTCGCAACACTTTATAAGTAATGTTTTTACAGAAGAAGAAATTCAAAATTCGGGTACAAATAATCAATTACTTCAAATTGTTGCCAACGGTTACGATCCAAAACAAAACGGAGAATTAGTCTTATTATTTAAACCAGGTTTTATGGAATATTCTTCAACAGGAACTACGCACGGTTCTCCCTATTCATATGATACCCATGTTCCATGTTTGTTTTATGGTTGGAAAATTAAAAAAGGTGCATCTTTTAATAAAAAAACAATTACACAAATTGCACCTACTTTAGCTCAAAAATTACAAATAACAATGCCAAACGGCACACAATCTGAAGTTTTAGAAGAAATATTAAAATAGAAAAACAACGAAATATTTTACATAATTTAATAAGTATACTAAATAATCAAATTTAATTTTAAAAACAAGAATAAAATTAGTCAATTACCAATTACTTTATTATTTTTGTGCCACTTTTAAACAAGATTAACTCATTCACAATTATGAACGTACACGAATATCAAGGTAAAGAAATATTAGCAAGCTATGGCGTGCGCATACAACGAGGTCATGTAGCTAATAATGCAGAAGAAGCTGTTGAAAAAGCGAAGCAATTAACTGCAGAAACTGGCACAGGTTGGCATGTTATAAAAGCTCAAATACATGCTGGTGGTCGTGGAAAAGGTGGAGGTGTTAAATTAGCTAAAAATTTAGATCAAGTTAAAGATATAGCGGGTCAAATTATTGGTATGGATTTAATTACGCCTCAAACACCTCCAACAGGAAAAAGAGTGCATAAAGTTTTAATTGCCGAAGATGTATATTATCCTGGTGAAACAGAAACTAAAGAATTTTACATGTCTGTTTTACTAAACAGAGGTAAAGGTCGTAATATGATTATGTATTCTACAGAAGGTGGAATGGATATTGAAGAAGTAGCGGAACATACACCACATTTAATTTTTACAGAAGAAATTGACCCTTCAGTTGGTTTACAAGGATTTCAAGCCAGACAAATTGCTTTTAATTTAGGTTTATCAGGTGAAGCGTTTAAAGAAATGGTTAAATTTGTGGACGCTTTGTATAAAGCTTACATTGGTTCAGACGCAACAATGTTTGAAATTAATCCAGTTTTAAAAACATCAGATAATAAAATTATTGCAGTTGATGCTAAAGTTGATTTGGATGACAACGCCTTATTTCGTCATAAAGATTTGGCTGAAATGCGTGATGTTCGTGAGGAAAATCCAATTGAAGTGGAAGCTAAAGAAGTTGGTTTAAATTATGTAGATTTAGACGGAACTGTTGGATGTATGGTAAATGGTGCTGGTTTAGCAATGGCTACTATGGATTTAATTAAATACGCTGGTTTTGAACCAGCAAACTTCTTAGACGTAGGTGGAACTGCAGACGCAAAACGCGTTGAAACTGCTTTCCGTATTATTTTAAAAGATGCGAATGTAAAAGCCATTTTAATTAATATTTTTGGTGGAATTGTACGATGCGATAGAGTAGCGCAAGGAGTTGTAGATGCTTATAAAAATATGGGAGATGCCATTAAAGTGCCAATTATTGTTCGTTTACAAGGTACAAATGCAGAAATTGCAAAAGAATTAATTGACAATTCAGGCATGCCAATTTTATCAGCGGTTCAGTTTCAAGAAGCTGCAGATCAAGTAAAAGCAGCTTTATCTTAATAAAATTACTTTTATTTTATATATTTATCCCGACTTAGGTCGGGTTTTTTAAATTTGACATAAAGGGGGATTAGCTCATTTGGTTAGAGCGCTACGCTGGCAGTGTAGAGGCGACCGGTTCGAATCCGGTATTCTCCACGGTTTAGGACAAATCTATTTTTTTAGATTTGTCCTATTTTTTTGCCTCGAAAAGTTTAATGTAATTAAGCAAACGATTGGAGAGAGAGAGCGATTGACTGCTCTCTTAACTAAAAACTACACTATTGTTGATATAGTTTTTTTAATTTCCCTATTTTACTTTATAAAACAAATAGTATCTGCGTATGAAACAAAATCGCATACTTTTTGAGTTATATTGACACTTTATTGGTATATAGTAAGACTTATGTTTGTATTTAATTGTTGATATATCTAAATCCTATTCAAATCTTGGGATTTTAATAATTTTTCTAAGCAAATATAAAAAATGATTATGCAAACTCTATATAAATACTTGGCCTTACTTAGCGTTATTCTATTTTTTAGTATAAAATCACAGGCACAATCGCTACCCATTACCTCTTATGGGGTTTGGGATCGTGGCGGAGGAATTCCAGACTATTCAGCTCCAAATGCCGACTTTGTCAAGGGTATAGAAACTACTCTTGATTGGAAAGATATTCAGGCTGGACCAGGAACAAATAATTGTGACTTTAGTGCTTTTCAAACCATATTAGATGTTGCTGTTGCTAATAATAAGTTGATTCGATTTAGTGTCAATGTTGGCCCCGATTGCCCTTTATGGGTTTTTGACAATGGTGTTCCGTTAGTAAATGTAATTAGTAACGCACCCAAGAATGATGCATATGCCAATAGAAACCCTTATTATCCTGACCCAGAGTATAAAGCCTACTATTTTGAAATGATTAGACAATTTGCTTTGTTTTTGAGAAATCAACCTCAAGCAAAATTCAATCATATTGCTTTTGTACAAGTGAAAACAGGTTGCACAGGAGACGAAGAACCTTACAAAGGAACTGTTACTGATGGAACAAATGGTACTGTTGATAATACTCAATACGACTTAACCGAAGCACAATGGGAAGCATTTCGTTTAGAAGCATTTGCTAAATTTAAATTTTATTTTAACGATGTTACTACTAACAAAATTGTTTTAACATTCAATAATGTAGACCCTATTAAATACCCAGACGCATATAATTATGTAATGACGCAATTAGATCCTGTATTGGGCTTTGGGATTAAAGGTGGAGCATTCAACAGGGGGCACCATTTATCAGAGGAGCAAAGCTACAAAGAGCAATGGAATCCATTTTTAATTAATCCAAAAGTAGGTCCTGGTAATCCAAATGGAGTAAAACTATTTTCAGCTTCAGAAATGGACCAGTCTTGGGACAAAGGGTATTTTGCGTTGAACTATGAAATTGGTTTTTATTGGTCAGCCCTTGGGGGTATTAATACAGGGCTTTCTTGTACCAATATTTCGGTAAGCGCCATGACGTATGCCTTAGCAAATCCCGGGATTATTGACATCTTCAAAATGTACAACCGATACGCCCAACAGGTTTATCCGGCAACAGCCACAACTGCTTTTTCTGTTTTTCACGAAGGACTCAATTCGGAAGATACCGTTAAATTTCCTGTATCGACCTATGGTTCCGCTAGTAGGACCAATCTAGCTCGTTATCAAAATATATGTAACGACCCTAAATATGCTAATAGAGGAGCTCGTATAGATGATCCAATTGCCGTGGTGAAAGGACAAGTATTTCAGCGTGAAGATCAAGAGTTTTACAATGATGCAGGTTGGGATATTTGTGAAGGAAATATTGAGCGATTTATGACTCAAATCAATCCTGATGCAACCTCCATAGGATTGTTCAGGGTACGAGGAGCTTTAACTTTAACTTCTTCAAAGTACGATCGTTTTGCCCGTTCTTTTGAGAATAGCACTGGTAAAAATACGATGTATTTCCAATTGCATACGGAATTACCAGTAAACAATAAAACATTGAAGTTTACCATTATTTGGCTGGATAAAACGGCGGGTTCCACCTGGGCCTTCAAATATAGAAATGCCGCAGGTCTTCAGTCCATACCGTTTACAGGAACTGGAACTAATCAATGGAGAACAGAAACCATAACCCTATCAGATGCCATTATGAATCAAGGCGGTTCTCTCCAATCCGATTTCATGTTGGTCAATACAGACACAACAGATGATATTTTTAACGGAATTGAGATGAATATCATTCAAGACCAAACGATTAATTTTAATGCATTACCCTCAAAAAAAGTAGGTGAAGCTAACTTTAGCCCTGGCGCGACAGCCAGTTCAGGTCTGGCGGTTACGTATACAAGTTCAAACACTAACGTAGCCACCATTGTTGGTAATAATATTCAAATTGTAGGAAGTGGCTCTTGTACAATTACAGCCTCACAAGCTGGAGATAATTATTATCACCCTGCATCTTCGGTTGCGCAGTATTTTTCAGTTGCATTAGAAACCAAAACTACCATTACTACAACTGGAACATGGACAGCTCCAGCAGGCATAAATAAAATAAAAGTTGAAGCCTGGGGCGGCGGCGGCGGCGGCGGCGGAACCATACTATCAGGTTTTGCAGGTGGTGGTGCGGGAGGTTCTTATATTATAAATGATAACGTGACTGTTGTCCCTGCAACAATTTATACCGTGACAGTGGGTGCTGGTGGAGCACTAAGTGGTAATGGTGGGGCTAATGGAAATAATGGAGGCAATACAACATTCGGATCAACGACTCCTGTAATTGCAAATGGTGGTGTCGGAGGAAGCGGAACAAATACCGCAGGACAATTAGGCGCAGGCGGTACAAATAGTTCAG
>NZ_JBIPMS010000103.1:0-6066 GCF_044368995.1 Flavobacterium sp.
CAAGGATTACAAGGAATTCAAGGAATTGATGGTGCAGTTGGACCTCAAGGACCTCAAGGTATAGCTGGAACGGATGGTGCTGACGGTGCAAATGGGCCCCAAGGACCTCAAGGACCTCAAGGTATAGCAGGAACGGATGGTGCTGACGGTGCAGTTGGTCCACAAGGACCTCAAGGACCTCAAGGTATAGCAGGAACAAATGGTGCTGACGGTGCAAATGGGCCCCAAGGACCTCAAGGACCTCAAGGTATTCAAGGTATAGCTGGAACAAATGGTGCTGACGGTGCAGTTGGACCGCAAGGACCACAAGGTATTCAAGGTATTCAAGGTCTTGATGGAGCTGTTGGTCCTCAAGGTGCAGATGGACCGCAAGGACCGCAAGGTATAGCTGGAACAAATGGTGCTGACGGGGCAGATGGACCACAAGGACCGCAAGGACTACAAGGTATAACTGGAACAGATGGTGCTGACGGTGCAGCTGGACCACAAGGACCGCAAGGGATAGCAGGAACAAATGGTGCTGATGGACCTCAAGGACCTCAAGGACCTCAAGGGATAGCAGGAACAAATGGTGCTGACGGTGCAGTTGGACCGCAAGGACCGCAAGGACCGCAAGGAGATGCAGGAACTAACGGTGCAACCTGGAAAAGTGGTACAGGTGTGCCATCAAGTACTTTAGGTTCAAACGGAGATTACTATTTGGATACTACATCAAATGATGTTTATTTAAAAACAGCTGATTCTTATAGTATTGTAACAAATATTAAAGGAGCTCCTGGCGATCAAGGATTAGAAGGTACTACAAATTCGCTATCTAAATTTAATGGGACTTCAACTTTAGTGGATTCCAATATTTCTGATAATGGAACCCTAGTTAGTATAACAACTAATGCTATTGTAAACGGCTTGTCTTTAGGTAGAGGCCCCGGTAATTTTGAAACCAATACCGTTTTTGGATTGAATGCATTAGCTAATAATGATGGCAATAATAGTAATACAGCTGTTGGATTTCAAGCTTTACGTTACAATTCAACTGGGGTTTCAAATACAGCGATAGGGAGAGATGCTTTATTTAATAATACGATTGGAAATTATAATGTGGCTGTGGGAAAATCAGCAATGCTTGAAAATACAGAGGGATCAAGCAACACAATGATTGGTCATGATAGTGGATTAAAAAATACTACGGGTTCACAAAATGTAGCTATAGGACTTGGCTCATTTTGGGAAAATACAACTGGTTCCTATAATACCGCTATAGGTAGAAGCGCTTTGAATAATAGTACAACTGCAGATTCAAATACAGCAATAGGATGGGCAGCATTAAACACAATTACTACCGGAGGAGATAATGTTGCTATTGGATTTGGTGCTGGTAGATATAGTAACTTGGGAACAAATGAATTGAACACTTCAAGTTATTCTGTATATGTTGGGGCTAATACAAGGGGGTTGAATTCACCAGGTTCAACTAATGAAATTGTGATTGGAAATTCTGCAGTTGGTTTGGGTGACAATAGTACCGTTTTAGGGAATAGTGCAACAACAAAAGCAGCTATTTATGGTAATTTACTATTGGGCACTACTACTGACAATGGTTTTAAAATCAATGTAAATGGTACAGGACGGTTTTCGGGACAATTAACGCTTGGTTCTACTATAACAAATGGCACTAATACCTACACATTGCCAAATGCAACGGGAACATTAGCTTTAACATCAGAATCACATAACCCACTTACAATTGGAACGGCTAATGGTCTAAGTCTAGCAACACAACAATTGTCATTAGGCTTAGCTAGCGCTTCGGCAAATGGGGCTTTAAGTGCTACTGACTGGACTACTTTTAATTCGAAACAAAATGCTTTGACTAATCCAGTTACGGGTACTGGAACAGCCAATAGTATACCTAAATTTACAGGAGCTTCAGCAATAGGCAATTCCAATATTTCAGATAATGGTACTGTAGTTAGTGTAACTACTGATGCCACTATGAATGGCTTGTCATTAGGTAGGGGTCCTGGTAATTTTGACAGCAATACTATATTTGGTAAATCAGCATTATCAGTTAATACTACAGGAACTAATAATACTGCAATTGGCTATGAATCTTTATTTTCAAATAATACGGGTGCTTCAAATACTGCAATTGGAATTAATTCGTTACGTTTAAATACCTCTGGAGCGGCAAACGTTGCAATAGGCATTAATGCTTTAATAAATAATACTACTGGTAATAACAATACAGCAGTGGGTGCTGGGACATTATTAAATAATTCTACTGGAATTAATAATTCTTCTTTCGGACTGAATTCCTTTTTAAATCTTTCTTCGGGTTCAAACAACATAGCTTTAGGGGGTAACGCTGGAAGATACACTGGTTCAGGAACATCATTAACATCAACTGATAATTCTATTTATTTAGGATTTTTAACTCGAGGACTAAATGCATCAGGATCAACTAATGAAATAGTAATTGGTAATGACGTAGTGGGATTAGGTTCAAACAGTACGGTTTTAGGGAATAGTTCAACCAGAAAAGCAGCTATTTATGGTAATTTACTTTTGGGTACTACCACAGATACAGGCGCAAAATTACAAGTTAACGGCGCCTATACTAATGCTTCCTCAAATGACGAGGTAGCTGATACAACTATAGACTTTTCATTAAGTAATATAGCCTTTACATCAGCAACAAGCAATGCGATTACTTTAACAAATATTAAAGACGGAGGTGTATATAATTTAGTTACCACAGCCAATAATGTTTCAAATAGTCTGAGCTTTACATTGCCAGCTGGATTTACAATTAGATATATGGGAACCTCTAATAGAACAATTGGCAAAATTCATTTGTATCGATTTGTGGTTGCAGGCACCAATGTATTGGTAACGATGTCAACTGAAAATTAGTTGTTTTTTTATTAGCAGAACTCTTATTTATAAAGTATTATTGTCAGTTAACTGCCAGTATTTTTTTATTTGGTCTCTAACTTTGTCAGTATTTGATTAAGAAGTCAATCAAAGGAAACAGTTATCTACTTATTGATAGGTCATTACAACCCTTTATCACTGAGTTCATTGCATAAAAAAAGCCACTCATTTCTGAATGACTTATTTAGTAGCGGGAACAGGACTCGAACCTGTGACCTTCGGGTTATGAGCCCGACGAGCTGCCTACTGCTCTATCCCGCGATATATGTTTAATGCTTTTTTCTTTTTTGGTGAAATAAGCAATGTTTCGTACTTAATTCTATTGCAAATATACAACCAATTTTGGTTCCGACAAGTAAAACTTAAAAAAATATTAAACCATTTTATTTTAGCAATATTTTAAACAAATTAGAAGGGATTAAACAAAATATAAAATTAGCAAAAGCAGAAGTTTTAATTCAAAAAATAAATTTTAAATCTTAATTTTACATTACAAAACACAAAAAAATGAATTTAAAATTTAGAATTATATTCGGTTTAACTTTTATGCTTTCTACGGCATTTGCACAACAAACAATTCAAGGTCAAGCTGTTTGGGTTGTCTATACAGGTCAATACAAACTAACCAACAAGTTTGGTGCGCATTTAGAAGTGCAATGGCGTGGTGATGCTAATTTTGAGCAAAACAGACAGAATTTATTCCGAATTGGCGGTATGTATTATTTAAACAATCAAATTACTTTGAGCGCAGGTTACGGATTGATTAAAACTTTCAAACCTTCTTTAACTGATTTTTTTGCAGAAAACAGAGCCTGGGAACAAATACAATATAATTACAAATGGTCTGATAATAAAAATATAATGACACAGCGTTTTCGTTTAGAACAGCGTTTTGTAGATAATATTATTTTAAATAGTGATGATGAAATTGTAGTAGAAGCGACCAATTATCAAAATAGATTAAGGTATTTGAATCGTAATTTATTTCATTTATTTAAATTTAATACTGACAGAAACAAAGCGTACGCTATTTTACAAGACGAATTTTTTTTTAATATAGGATCCAATAAAGTGAATGCTAATTTCTTCGATCAAAACAGGCTTTTAATTGGTTTCGGAATTAATTATGAAGACACCATTCGACTAGAAGTTGGGTATTTAAATCATTTGGTAACACCTGAAATCGGAAACAACATCATGAATCATAATGTTTCCATGAGTATCACGCATAATTTAGATTACACGAATTCTAAGAAGTAATACAATTTCTATAAAACAAAAAACCGTCCCGATAAAATCGGGACGGTTTTTTTATACTTCGTAAATCTAAAGTCGTAAATCTAAAATTAGATTACATCATTCCTGGCATTCCGCCGCCCATAGGACTTGAGCTTGACTCTTCTTTAATTTCAATCAAGGCACATTCTGTAGTTAAAATCATACCTGCAACAGAAGCTGCATTCTCTAAAGCCACACGAGTTACTTTCTTCGGATCGATAATTCCGGCTGCTAACATTTGAACATATTCTCCTGTTTTAGCATTAAATCCAAAATCACCTGAACCTTCAGTTACTTTAGCAATTACCACAGAACCTTCTCCTCCAGCGTTTTCAACAATGGTTCGTAAAGGGGCTTCAACGGCACGAGAAATAATTTGTATTCCAGTAGCTTCGTCTGCGTTTTCTGCTTTTAAAGTTGCTAAAACTGTTTTAGCACGCACTAATGCAACACCTCCACCAGCAACAATTCCCTCTTCTACAGCCGCACGAGTGGCGTGTAATGCATCATCTACTCTGTCTTTTTTCTCTTTCATTTCTACTTCTGAAGCTGCACCAACATATAGTACCGCTACACCGCCTGCTAATTTAGCCAAACGCTCTTGTAATTTTTCTTTGTCGTAATCTGAAGTTGACGTCTCCATTTGAGCTTTAATTTGGTTTACGCGACCTTTGATTAATTCCTTATCACCTGCTCCGTTTACAATAGTAGTATTGTCTTTATCAATAGAAATCGTTTCAGCTGTACCTAACATTTCTAAAGTGGTATTTTCTAATGAATACCCACTTTCTTCTGCAATTACGGTTCCACCAGTTAAAATAGCGATGTCTTCTAACATGGCTTTTCTTCTGTCTCCAAAACCTGGTGCTTTTACTGCAGCAATTTTTAATCCACCACGTAATTTATTTACAACCAAAGTAGCTAATGCCTGTCCATCAACGTCTTCCGCAATAATTAACAACGGACGACTTGATTGTGCAACGGGTTCTAAAATAGGTAATAATTCTTGTAAGTTAGAGATTTTTTTATCATATAATAAAACATATGGATTACTTAATTCTGCAACCATTTTATCTGCATCTGTAACAAAATAAGGTGATAAATAACCTCTGTCAAACTGCATTCCTTCTACAACATCTACATAAGTATCAGTCCCTTTTGCCTCTTCAACAGTGATAACACCTTCTTTTCCAACTCTTGTAAATGCTTTCGCAATTAAATCACCAATCGTTTCATCGTTATTTGCAGAGATTGAAGCTACTTGTTTTATTTTTTCTGAAGAATCACCTACCGATTGAGTTTGCTTTGCCAAATCGGCAACAATAGCTTCTACTGCTTTATCGATACCACGCTTTAAATCCATTGGATTAGCTCCAGCTGCTACGTTTTTCAAACCTTCTTTAACTATTGCTTGAGCCAAAACAGTAGCTGTTGTCGTTCCGTCTCCAGCTAAATCATTAGTTTTTGAAGCTACTTCTTTAACCATTTGCGCACCCATATTTTCTAATGGATCTGCCAATTCAATTTCTTTTGCTACAGAAACACCATCTTTAGTAACCGTTGGGCCTCCAAAAGATTTAGAAATAATAACATTTCTTCCTTTTGGACCTAAAGTTACTTTTACAGCATTTGCTAACGCATCTACGCCACGTTTTAATCCGTCACGTGCTTCAATATCAAATTTTATATCTTTTGCCATTTTTTTATTGTTTTAGGCAGAAGGCTTCACGCTATAAGCTAACCATTCTGCTATTATTTTTATATTATTTAGTTAAAACTAATTGCTTATTGCTCAAAACTACAAAATTGCATAAATTTCATCTTCACGCATAATTAGGTAATCTTTACCTTCGT
>NZ_JBIPMS010000021.1:0-19635 GCF_044368995.1 Flavobacterium sp.
CAAGATTGGCTTCCTTTTGTTAGAGTAATGTTTTAAAAGTAATTTTATCTTAACATTAAATCTATTAGAAATGCTTAATTTTACAAAAAAAATTATGCGATTTATACTTTCCTTTTTATTGTTTTCAATCACCTTATTTTCACAAACTAATTTACAATCTGGACCTATGGTAGGTTATTGTGAAATGAAAGAAGCGATGATTTGGCTTCAAACGGAAAAGCCAGCTTCGGTTTATATTTCCTATTATGCCTTAGAAAATTTAACAGAAGTTTTTAAAAGTGAAAATTATATTACTTCAAAAGATAATGCGTTTACTTGTCATGTAGTTTTAGACAAACTTCAGCCAGGAAAAAAATACAATTATGAGGTTTATTTAGACAACAAAAAAATAATTTTGACTCACGAAACATCTTTTTCATCAAAAAAATTATGGCAATTTCGCGAAAAAGCACCTGATTTTACTATTGCTTTAGGGAGTTGTGCATACATAAGTGAAGAAGCTTTAGACAGACCAGGAAAACCTTATGGTTCCAATTATTCCATTTTTGAAAGTATTGCTAAAAAAAATCCAGACATCATGATTTGGGGCGGGGATAACATTTATTTGCGTGAAGCAGATTGGGATAGTAAAACCGGAATTCAACATCGTTACACCTATTCAAGAAAGATAAAAGATATGCAAGCGCTTTTAGCTAAAACTCAAAATTTTGCCATTTGGGACGATCATGATTTTGGACCAAACGATGGCGACAGAGGTTTTTATAATAAATATGCAACGCAACAAGCGTTTAAAGATTTTTGGGCAAATAAATCGTACGGGATGAATCCAAATCAAAGCGAAGGTATTTATTCCTGCTTTAATTGGGGAGATGCAGAAGTTTTTTTATTAGACAATCGTTTTTTTAGATCGCCAAATGACAGATTAACAGGTGAAAAAGTGCTGTTAGGTGCTTCTCAAATACAATGGCTAATTGATGCCTTGGTATCTTCAAAAGCCAGTTTTAAAGTTATAGTAATTGGTGGACAAGTAGTAAGTTCGGCAGCTGTTTTTGAAAATTACGAAAATTATAAAACAGAGAAAGAGACGTTGTTAAACGAAATTGCGGTAAATAAAATTAAAGGCGTAACATTTATTTCTGGGGACAGACATTTTACAGAATTATCGATGTTGAAAAGAGCGGATGCCTATGCTTTATATGATTGGACGGTTTCTCCACTAACTTCTGGTTACGGAAATATTGAAAAAATTGCTAAAGAAGAAAATAAAAACAGGGTGGAAGGCAGTTTATTTGCGCAACACGTTTTTGGAACACTTTCGTTTTCTGGTGAAAAAGACACCCGACAAATGAAATTAATATTATTTGACAAAGAAGGAAAAGAATTGTGGAATAAAGTAATTTTAAAGAAAGAGTTGGAGTAAATTAATATTTATTTCTAAACCACACTTTTTGCCATTCCCGTTTTAAAATTAAAAAAGTAACATCTTCGGATAATTTAAAAACATCTGAACCATCCAATTTTTTAATCTGATCTTCGGAAACATCAATAATATAGAGTAAATTTAAATATTCTGCGAATTTATAATTGATTAATTTTATGATTTTCTCCTGAATTAACAGCTTTAATTCAAATGGAGAAATATCCAACGGGATATTAATGTTTTCATTTGCCAAAGCAAAATCTTTATTGGATTGCTCAATTAATTTTAAATATAAATCTTGTGCTTCGGCTTCTTCAATTAATGAATCGATGGATGTTGGCGGTAAATACATAAAATTCCAATTTTTTAAATTCCAAATTCCAAAATTTCTCAAACCAAATTTGGAATTTGAGATTTTTATATTGGAATTTTATACCTTTCTGTTCATTAATTTTTCGCCAAACAATCTTAAAACCACTTTTTTGGCTTCGGAAATTTTCATTTTTTCTAGCGTTTCAAATGCTACTTGCGTATAGTTAGCAATAGCGTCTTGTGTCGCTTTACTTGCGCCAGAAGTAGTAAAAATAGTTTTTACCGAATCAATTTTATCGGAATTATCATTGGGTTGTATAGAAAATAAATGCGATAATTGCTGTTTGTCTTCTTCATTTGAAAACGCTATCGCTTTTAAGTATAAATAGGTTTTTTTGTTTTCGATAATGTCACCACCTACTTGTTTGCCAAAAGTTTCTGGATTTCCAAAAGCATCTAAATAATCGTCTTGTAGTTGAAATGCTATGCCTAAATTTAATCCAAAAGTATAAATTAAATTAGCGTTTTCTTCTGAAGTTTCTGCTACAATAGCGCCCATTTTCATAGCTGCTCCTAATAACACTGCCGTTTTAAATTCAATCATTTTTAAATATTCAGCAATAGTAACATCGTCGCGGGTTTCAAAATCAACATCGTATTGTTGGCCTTCGCAAACTTCTAAAGCTGTTTTGCTAAATAATTTTGCTAGTTTTTGAAATATCACGGGGTCGTAATTTTCAAAATACTGATAAGCTAAAATTAACATGGCATCACCAGATAAAATACCAGTATTGATGTTCCATTTTTCATGAACAGTTTCATGTCCTCGTCTCAAAGGCGCATCGTCCATAATATCATCATGCACTAATGAAAAATTATGAAAAACCTCTACGGCTTTAGCTGCAGCAACTGCTTTTTTGTAGTCGCCATCAAAAATATCAGTTGCCATTAATGTTAATACAGGACGAATTCTTTTACCGCCAAGAGATAAAATATAATCTATTGGTTCATATAAATTTTTCGGTTGTTTGTGAATATGAATATTGAAAAATTCTTCCGAAATAACATTTTGATATTCTGACAATGAAAGCATACTTGAAATTTTTTGTAAATTTAAACTAATAATTAATAATTAGCTTCATAAATTAAATGTTAAATTTATGTGAAGATTATGGAAACTATTTTAGTTTTATAAGTTTCCTTTTTATATTTGTATCGAAAAATTATACAAAAAAAATAATTAATAATATTAAATATTAAAAATGAACCAGGTACAAGTAATTTTAACCATTGATTTAGATAATTTACCAGATAATTTTTCTGAAATTTTAATTAATGAAAAAGAAATAATTGCTAAATGGAAAGAAGAAGAGATTTTAGAAAATTTATTTTTACGACCAACTAAAAATGGGGCAATTTTAATTTTTAAAAATATAACTGAAGAAGAAGTAAAACTAAAAATTAAAGAATTGCCATTATATCCTTTAAGAAAAAGTATAGAATTTTATAGCTTGATAAAACAATTTTAATATTCTTATGATTAAAGAAAATATTGTAGTTAAAGCAAAAGATATGTTTTTGAAATTTGGTTTCAAAAGCATTACTATGGATGATATCGCTTGCGAAATGGGCATTTCTAAAAAAACAATTTACAAATATTTTTCTAACAAAGAATTACTGATTGAAGAAAGCACACAATTGGTTCACAAAGAAGTTATAGAAATCATTGATTCAATCGTTACGAAAAAATTTAATGCTATCGAAGAAAATTTTCAAATAAGAAGAATGTTTAAAGAAATGTTCAAATATAGCGAAACATCTCCTGTTTATCAATTGAAAAAACATTATCCAGAAGTATATCAAAAAGTAGTTGGCTATCAAATTGAAATATGTCAAGGCTGTTTTCGGGATAACATTTTTAAAGGAATTTCCGAAGGATTATATCTAGAAACTATAGATGTTGAAAATTATGTGAAGTTTTATTACACATTAATATTCAGCATTAGCGAAAATACGGTCTTAGAGAAAGAAGCTAGTAAATTAGAATACAAAGCATTAGAATACCATATTCGTGCAATGGCAACGCCAGCTGGAATAATAGAATTAGAAAAACAATTACAGAATATAAATAATTAAATTTAAACCCATGAAGATTAAAATAACAGTATTCCTGTTTCTTATGAGTGTCATTCAAGTTTTTTCGCAATCTGAAACTGCCAGTTTCACGCTAAAGCAAGCAATTGACCAAGCCCAAAAGAACAATTACAGCGTCATAAACGCAAACAGAGATTTAGAACTTGCGAAGCAAAAAAAATGGGAAACCACTACAATGGGATTACCACAAATTAATGGTTCTATAAATTATCAAAACACATTTGAATTTACCAAGCAAGGCGCAGCTGCTAATGCTTTTAATCCTATGGCAAATCCAAATGACATTACGTTGTTGGCTTTTGGTACGAAACACGTAGCTATAGGAAATCTAACATTAAGTCAACTTATTTTTGATGGTTCGTATTTAGTAGGTTTGCAATCTGCAAAAACATATTTAAAAATTTCTGAAAATGCCAAAGAAAAAACGAATCAAGAAATTAAAGAAATTGTAATTAATTCTTATGGGAATGTGCTCTTAGCAGATGAAAGTATTTTAATTATCAATAAAAACAAGACTGTTTTAGAGAAAATTCTATCCGACACCAAAGAAATTTATAAAAACGGATTGATAGAAGAAGAAACTATTGAGCAACTTCAAATTACCTTAAATTCTGTAAATAATGCTTTGGAAAATGTAACCAAACAAAGGGTTATTGCCTTAAACATGGTAAAATTATTACTAGGAATTAATGTTGATGATGCAATTGTATTAACTGAAAAATTAAGTAATTTAACTCAAAATAATATCGATTTACAATTATTAGTTTCCGAGTTTATTGTAAACGAAAACATTGATTATAAAATTGGCAAAAATGTAGAAGAAAGCAAACAACTTTTAGTTAAATTAGAAAAAAGTAAAGCTTTGCCATCGTTAGGTGCACAAGTAAATTTTGGATACAATGCCTTTTCCAACGCATTTTCTCTTATGAATGGGTCTCAAAAATGGAGCAATTTTTCAAATGTTGGCTTGGGATTAAATGTGCCAATTTTTAGTAGTGGCGGCAGAAATTCTAAAGTACAACAAGCAAATATTGAATTAGAAAAATCAAGAACGCAACTTACAGAAACAGAACAAAAATTAAAATTACAATATCAAAAAGCCAAAAGCGATTACGAATATAGCATCAACCAATATAATAACGCCCAAGCTAATTTAAAATTAGCAGAACGAATTGAAAACAAACAACAAATAAAATTTAAAGAAGGTTTGTCTTCAAGTTTTGATTTTGCTGAAGCGCAAAAACAATTATATACCGCACAACAAGAAGCACTACAAGCAATGATAGCAATCATCAATAAAAAAGCAACTTTAGAAAAATTAGTTAACTAAAAATAAATGAAATTAGATATGAAAAAATTAGTACTTATTGCCTTCAGTTTTCTACTGTTCGCATGTGGAGAAAAATCTACCGAAGATTTAATTAAAGATAAAAACATTACGGAATTAAAAAACAGAAAAGCAACCATTCAATCAGAATTAGAAAAAATTGATGCGGCGCTACTTAATGGCAATAAAGCACCAGAAACAGAAGCATTAGTTTCGGTAATAACGCTTAAAGATACTGTTTTTAATCACTATTTAGAGATTCAAGGGAATGTAAATACTAAAGATAATATTTTAGTACAACCTGAATTCAGCGGAACGTTAACCATATTAAATGTAAAAGCTGGTCAACGTGTTTCAAAAGGGCAAATTCTTGGGAAAGTTGACGATGCAGGGATGAGTCAGCAATTGGCCAGTATTGAAAACCAATATGCTTTGGCGAAAACCACTTTTGAAAGACAAAAAAACCTTTGGGACAAAAAAATTGGTTCAGAAATTCAGTATTTACAAGCGCAAGCACAAATGATATCGGCTCAAAAAGCGGTTGCACAAATGAGAGCTCAAGTGGCAAAGACAGTAATTCGTGCTCCATTTTCAGGAACTATTGATGACGTTTTTGTAGAAAGAGGTCAAGTAGTTGCTCCAAACCCACAAGGATTAATGCGTATTGTAAATTTATCAAACATGTATGTTTCCACAACTGTTCCTGAAACCTACATTGGTAAATTAAAAGTTGGAACAGCTGTGGATGTTTTTTTAACGTCTTTAGGAAAAACCTATAAAGGTAAAGTGCGTCAGGTAGCTAATTTTATTAACCCAAGTAATAGAAGTTTTGGTATTGAAGTTAGTGTACCTAATCCAGATAATTTACTGCGTCCAAACCAAGTGGCGCAACTTAAAATTATTGATTATGCAATAAAAAACGCTATTGTTGTTCCTACAAATGTGGTACAAGAAGATGGCCAACACAACAAATTTGTATTTATAGCCACTAATGTAAATGGTAAAAAGGGAGTAGCTAAGAAAGTAGTTGTAAAAGTGGGTAAATCATCTGATAATGTAACCGAAATTTTGAGCGGCTTAACTGCAAATGATGTTGTTGTTACAGAAGGCGCCAATAACATCGCAGATGGAATGAAGCTTAATTTTTAAGGGTATAAAGAGTATAATGTTTATGGTTTGTTGTTCAGGATCACAATTACAACAATAAACTTTAAACAAAAAAACAAAAACAAATATGTCACATAAAAACAAAGAATTCGGAATATCGAGTTGGGCAGTAGACAACAGAGTTACTGTGTATATTTTAACGTTGCTAATTGTTATTACGGGCGTTATTGCCTATGTAACGATGCCACGTGAAGATTTCCCAGAAATTATTGAAAATAAAATATACATTTCTTCTGTTTTTCCAGGAAATTCAGCAGAGGATGTGGAAAAATTAATTATTAAACCTCTTGAAAAGGAAGTTAAAAACATCACAGGTGTAGAAAAAATAACGTCCAGCTCTTTTCAAGATTATGGAATGATAATTGTAGAATTTGCTGATAAAGTTACCATTGAAGAGGCGAAAACTAAAATTAAAGACAAAGTAGATGTTATAAAAGCAGATACCGATTGGCCAAATTTAGATAATGGAAGTAAAGTAGAACCAAGTGTTTTCGAACTAAATATTTCGGAAGAAGTGCCTATTTTAAATATCAATTTAAAAGGGAATTACACCACACAACAACTAAAAAAATACGGAGAATTACTTCAAGACGATATTGAAGAAATTAAAGAAGTAAAAAAGGTTGATATCTTAGGTGTAGATGATAAAGAAGTAGAAATTGCTGTTGACATCTTTAAAATGACCGCTGCACAAGTTTCTTTTGACGAAATTCAGAATGCTGTGAAATACGAAAATATGACACTTTCTGGAGGAAATTTAATTTCGCAAGGTTCTCGAAATAACATCCGAATTGTAGGTGAAATTAAAGATCCTAAAGAATTAGAAAACGTTATTGTAAAATCTTACGGCGGAACGGTTTATTTAAAAGACATTGCGGTTGTAAACTTTAAAGAAAAAGAAAAAACAACTTATGCTCGTGAAAAAGGTCAAGAAGTAGTGATGTTAAACGTAAAAAAACGTTCCAATCAAAACATGATTTCTGCGATTGAACAAGTAAAAGAAAAATTAGAAAAGGCAAAAGAATCGTATTTGCCTTCTAACTTAACTATTGAACTTTCCAATGATCAATCTTCTCGAGTAGAACACCAAGTAGATGAATTATCCAACCATATTATCTTCGGAATTGTTTTGGTAATGATTGTCTTAATGTTTACGATGGGATTAAGAAATTCGCTGTTTGTAGGAGCAGCCATTCCGCTTTCAATGTTGATGGCGTTTACTATTTTGTCTGCTTTCGGATTGACCTTAAATACGATGGTGCTTTTCGGATTGGTAATGGGATTAGGAATGCTTGTGGATGACGGAATTGTAGTTGTAGACAACGTATTTGCCAACATGAAAAAAGGTATGGATAAAGTGTCGGCTTCTAAAATCGGTATTGGCGAAATCGCTTGGCCTGTAATATCCTCAACAGCTACAACTTTAATGGCGTTTTTACCTTTCGCTTTATGGCCAGGCACTATGGGTAAATTCATGAAATATTTCCCAATTACCTTAACGGTAACTTTAACCGCTTCGTTATTTGTAGCGATGGTGGTAAATGCAGCTATGACAGGTGGTTCAATGGATACAGAAGACCGAAATGTAACCAACAAATCAGCCAAGTTATATACGATTATTTTCAGTGTGGTTGGAATTGTATTTGTATTTTTAGGAAATTTATCCGACGCAACTTTTGCTAAAGCAATTGGGCATTTAGCTATTATTTCCTTAGGATTAATGTGGTTGTATAAAATCAAATTGTACCAATGGACGCAAGATTTCCAACACGGCTTTTTTCCAAAAATGGAAAATAATTATAAAAATTTCTTAGCGAAAATACTAACAGGAAAAAGAGCTTGGTATGCATTAGCAACGATTATTGGAATGTTATTTTTCTCTTTTATTTTATTAGGAATTTTCCCAAGAAAAGTATTGTTTTTCCCAGATAATATTCCAAATCAAGTAATTACGTATATCGAATATCCGCAAGGAACAGATATTGCAAAAACTAATAAGGCGACTTTGTTTGTTGAAAAACAAGTAATTGAAATCTTGAACAAATATATAGATACAAAGACAAATAAAAACTACTTAGCCGAAAGTATTGTTTCGCAAGTGGGAGTAGGTGCTGGAAATCCGAATGTAGATGCTGGTTCCGCTTCAGAAACACCTTATAAAGGTAAAGTAACGGTAAATTTCTCGGAATATAAATTTAGACAAGGCGTAAATACAACAGAAGTTTTAGATGAAATTCGTGCGAAAGTAAAAGGTGTTGCAGGCGCTACCGTTACGGTTGAAAAAGATGCGAACGGACCTCCTGCGGGTTATCCAATTAGTGTGCAATTAACCGGTACCGATTATCAAGAAATGCTGGTAGAAGCTGATAAAATGATTGCTTTTATTAATTCGAAAAACATTCAAGGAATCGAGCGTTTAAGCGTGGATGTAAATAAAGAAAGTCCAGAATTAGAAGTAAAAGTTAACCGTGTTAGCGCAGGAAGTATGGGCGTTTCAACTGGGCAATTAGGGTTTAATTTGCGTCGTTCGGTATATGGACAGGAAATTTCTACGTATAAAGAAGGTGATGACGATTACAATATTACGATGCGAATGCAAGACGACCAACGTAAGAATGAAAATATATTGTTCAATCAATCCATTACATTTCGAAATCAGAATAATGGACAAATGATGCAAGTGCCTATTTCGGCAGTTTCGGAAACCAATAAAACTAACACATATAATCAGATCAAAAGAAAAAACCAGAAACGTATCATGACGGTGTATTCTAATGTTTTATCGGGCTATAATGGGGATGAAATTACGAAGCAAATTGAATCCGAACTAAAATCATATAGATTTCCAAAAACGGTGAGTTATTCGTTTTCTGGCGTACAAGAGGAACAAGGGAAAAATCAAAGTTTCTTATTGTATGCGCTATTCTTAGCATTAGCCGGAATTACTATTATTATTGTCTTACAGTTTAATTCAGTCTCTAAAACACTGGTAATTTTGTTTACCGTTTTATTAAGTTTTAGTGGTGTTTTCTACGGATATGTAATTGCAAATATGGATTTCGTTATCTTAATGACTATGATGGGAATTATTTCATTAGCCGGAATTGTAGTGAAAAATGGTATTGTATTAATGGATTTCTTTGTCTTGTTACTAGACAAAAAAGTAGCCGATAATAACTTAAAAAGTCATGATGATTTATCATTAGAAGAAATAAAAGACATCATTATAGAATCGGGAAAAAATCGTTTAAGACCTGTATTATTAACTGCATTAACCGCAATTTTAGGTTTAATTCCTTTAGCTATAGGATTAAATTTTGATTTCTTTGCATTAATTACCGAATTTAATCCACACTTATATATGGGTGGTGATAACGTAATTTTTTGGGGCCCTTTAGCCTGGACAATTATCTTCGGATTAACTTATGCTACTGTGTTAACTTTAGTTATGGTACCAGTAATGTTTTACTTGGTAAAAAGAGTGAAATATTGGTTACGAGATAGAAAAGCATCTGTTATAATCGATTAATTTTTAGTTTGTAATAAAAAAAGCTGTTTCGAGAGAAACAGCTTTTTTTATATAAAGTTTATTTTTTTAATAAATCTCTAATTTGAGTTAAAAGTTCTTCTTGTGTAGGTCCAGAAGCCAATGAAACTTCTTCTTCTGTTTTTTTAATTTTATTAAGAGATTTTACCATTAAAAAAATTACGAAAGAAATCACTAAAAACCCAATTATGGCAGCTAAAAACTTACCGTATAAAATACCGCCATCGGTTTTTAAAAGTGCTAAATCGGCTACGTTTGCTGCTTTTAAAGCAGGATTGAGAATAGCAGGCGTAATTACATCGTCAACAAGTGATTTTACAATTCCGCCAAAAGCACCTCCAATGATTACTCCAACGGCTAAATCCATTACATTGCCTTTCGCAATAAAATCTTTAAATTCAGAAATAATTTTCATATATGTTAAATAAGGTTACACGAAGTTATATATAAATAAAAATTAGTTTTAATTTTTATAGAAAATTCTTTTCACACGTTGCGAAATACTTGTTAAAATTTCATACGGAATGGTGTCACAAACGCTTGCTATTTCTTGTACATGAGGGGTTTTACCAAAAATTATTACTTCATCTCTTTCCTCACATGGAATAGAAGTTACATCTACCATTAGCATATCCATACAAATATTTCCTAAAATAGTTGCTTTTTGGTTATGAATCATTACATACCCTTTTTCATTTCCCCAAGCGCGTCTAATTCCATCTGCGTAGCCAATAGGAATCGTTGCAATTTTCATTTGTTTTTGCACTAAAAATTTTCTATTATATCCAATGCTTTCATTTTCGTTAACAGTTCTAATTTGCGAAATAATACTTTTTAAAACACTTATGTTTTCTAACGAAATTTGTTCTTCTTCGGAATTGCCTACGCCATAAATTCCAATTCCTAACCGCACCATTTCAAACTGATATTCTGGGAAATTAAAAATTCCTGAAGTATTTAAAATATGTCGAATTGGCTGTATATTCAAGGCATTAGAAAGTTCTGAAACGATAGACTCAAATAGTTGAATTTGTTGTAAGGTAAATGATTTAAAATCAAAGTTATCTGATGCTGCTAAATGCGAAAAAACACTAGTAACTTTAACAAAATTATTATGCTTTAGTAAAGTAATTAGTTCAGAAACTTCAGATTTTTCATACCCTAAGCGATGCATTCCTGTATCTATTTTTAAATGAATGGGATACCCGTTGAGGTTTTTTTCTTTTGCCAATTCAATAAAGGAAGTTAACCCAGAAACGGAGTACATTTCTGGTTCTAAATGATAGGCTATCATGGCTTTATAACTACTAATTTCCGGATTTAAAACCATAATTGGGGTTGTAATTCCAGCTTTTCTTAATGCAATTCCTTCATCGGCGAAAGCCACGCCCAAATACCCGACTTTTAAATGTTCCAGTTGTTTGGCTATTTCATATCCGCCATTTCCATAACCAAAAGCTTTCACCATCACCATAATTTTGGTGGTGTTTTGTAGTTTTTGTTTATAAAAATTATAATTTAAAGTTAACGCATCCAGGTTAATTTCTAATACGGTTTCATGATTTTTTTCTTCTAATAAAACAACAATTTCATCAAAGTTAAAACTTCTGGCGCCTTTAATTAAAATGGTTTCGTTTTTAAACGAATCGGTATTAAATTGTTGTAAAAAAGCTTGTGTGTTGCCATACGAAATAACATGTGGTACATCTTGAAAATAGTTTCCTATGGTTTCACCAATGGTTATAATTTGTGTAATATTATTTTGTTGTAATAATTTGATTACATTGGCATACAGTTCTTTTATATTTAAACCACTTTGAAAAATATCAGATAAAATAATGGTTTTTTTCTGATGAAGTTTTTGTTGCTCTAAAAAGTCTAAGGCCATTTTTAAAGACTGATAATCGCTTGAAAAACTATCATCAATTAACAAACAATTATTAATTCCTTTTTTGGCTTGAAGTCGAATTTCAATATTATATAATTTTGAAATTCTTTCTTTAATGTTCGAAATAGAAACTTTTAAATACAGTAATGTACAAATACAAGTTATGGCATTTTCAATAGAAATAGCATCTGTAAAAGGAAGCGAAACAGTAAATACTTCTTTTTCAAACTGAATCTCTAAGTTGGTTTTTAGATTATTTTTTAGTATCGATTGAATAAAAACGGTTGCTTTATTATCTTCAAAACTCCAAGTATAGGTAGGAATGGTAATGTGTTTTTCAATCCAATCATTTTTCTCTAAAATTAGCACTTCAGCTTTAGAAAATAGCTGACATTTTTCGATTATTTTTTCCTCAACTGTTGTAAAACCCTCCTGATGTGCGTTGCCTAAATGTGTAAAAATTCCAATATTCGGCTGAATAATAGCTGCTAAATGTTGCATTTCGCCTTTTAAAGAAATTCCGGCTTCAAAAATGCCAAGAGTATGGTTTTCATTGATTCCAAAAACAGAAAGCGGCACGCCTACTTGAGAATTAAAGCTTTTAGGACTTCTAACAACAGAATAATCTGGACTTAAAAGAAAATTTAACCATTCTTTTACAATTGTTTTTCCATTACTTCCAGTAATTCCGATAGTTTCTATTTGAAATTGATTTTTATATGCTTTTGCTAAATTTTGCAAAGCGATTGTAGTGTTTTCTACTATACAAAAATGTGCTTTTCCTTTTACATTTTCGGGAATATATTCCACTACAAAATGCTGTACACCTTTTTCAATTAAACTTTCAATAAAAGTATGTGCATCATTATTTTGGCCTTTCAAACAGAAAAATAATGTAGAATTTCCGTTTTGTAAACTACGACTATCAATAGAAATATGCTCAAATTCTATCATTGAATTAGAGAAGTCTATACTGGCTTCGTTTAATATATTAGATTTTACTACCATTTTTATGAATTAGTTAGTGCAAATTGCTAAAATCCAAATTGAATTTACTTTTGTTTTTCTTCACGCATGGCTTTATAATAAGCCGCTCTACTTAAAGGTTCATATTCTTCAGTTTCACCTAACATTACTAATTTTTTATCGTCTGATTTTCTATAACTATAATTGGCTAAATTTCCTGTTCTCGTGCATACCGCGTGCACCTTCGTAACATATTCTGCAGTTGCCATAAGCGCAGGCATTGGTCCAAAGGGATTGCCTTTAAAATCCATATCTAAACCGGCAACAATTACTCTAATGCCACTATTGGCTAAATCATTGCAAATTGTAATTATTTCATCATCAAAAAACTGGGCTTCATCAATACCTACAACATCACAACCTTGTGCTAAAATTCTAATATTTTCTGCAGCCGGAACTGGAGTAGAACGAATTTCGTTTTTGTTGTGCGACACCACCATTTCATCATTATATCTGGTGTCTATTGCGGGTTTAAATATCTCAACCTTTTGTTTGGCAAATTGTGCGCGCTTTAAGCGTCTAATTAATTCTTCTGTTTTACCTGAAAACATAGAGCCGCAGATAACCTCTATCCAACCAAATTGTTCTTCCTGATTTACCGTATTTTCTAAAAACATTTTTAATCTAAATTAATTAACTTCAAGATAAAGGTATAAAAAACTTGTGTACATTTATGTTGAAAAAAAAATTGTAAAAATACTTTCTACAAGAATTTATACACATAATTTCTTTTACCTTTGTAATAATAACAAAAATATAAAAATCAAAGCTATAAAAGTTCAACACAAACAAAAAGTTATGAAGAAAAAAATTGAAGGCGAATTAATTAGCATAGCGCACCGTTTATTAAAGCTAAAAAATCATACAGAAACCATTCAATTACTTGAAGAAGTGAAGAAGTTGTATGAGCAATTATCGCTATTAAAATTTTACGAAGCGAATACGGCTTTGGTAAATGAAGAGTTTTCTGAGGCAATTTTTGAAGAAAAAGTAGAGAAAATTATAGTAGGATCTATTGAAGTTGTTGAAGAAGAAGAAATTTATCCAGAAATGGCTTCTAAAGAGCACATTGCACAAATTGAAGAAGAATTTTTTGAGAAAAATGAAATTTCACACGAGCTTTTTCCATCAAAAGAAATAGAGGAGATTGAGAAGGAAGAAATTATTTCTGAAATTAAGAACGAAGAACCTGTTGAAGAAGCAATTCAAACTCAAATAAAAAAGAAAAAAACAACTTCAAATCCTGAAATTATTGGTACAAAAGTGACCAAACAAATTTCAATGGAAGATATTCTGGTTCATGACTATCAAGACACTTTTTTCGAGAAAAAAGAAGTTACAAATGAGCCAACTCCAATTATTTCTGAAACTATAACAGACGAGGAAATTGCTGAAGTAAATGCTGAAGAAATAAGCATTGAAGATGAGACAGAATCAACTCAAGAAGTTGAAATAGAAATAGTGTCTGAAATTATAGAAGAAACGCCAATTGTAAACGGAAAATCTATTGTTTTAGGATTAAACGATAAAATTGCATTTGAGAAAAATTTATTTGTCGGAAACGCTGACGACTTACAGCGCGTTTTATCACAATTAAACACCTTCACCAATTGGGAAGAAGCAAAATCTTTTGTGTTGGATTTTGTAAAACCAGATTACAATAATTGGGAAAATAAAGAAGAATTTGAAGTACGATTTTTAGAAATTGTAGAAAATAAATTTAAATAAATGAACACAGATTTCACTGCTTAACACGAAAAAAAATCTGTGAAAATTTGTGTAATCTGTGTTTTAAATTTTCGACAAAGTCGATAGTAATTCGAGTAATAATAAAGATTAGAAAAATTCGTTAATTCGAAAATTCGTGGCAAATAATAATATTTTCCGTTAAGCACTTTTATGAGCAAATTATATATAGTTCCCACACCCATTGGCAATTTAGAAGACATGACGTTCCGTGCCATTCGTGTGCTTAAAGAAGCCGATTTAATTTTAGCCGAAGACACACGTACTAGCGGAAAATTACTAAAGCATTTTGAGATTGCTACTCACATGCATAGTCACCACATGCACAACGAACACAAAACCGTTGAAAATTTAATTGCAAGATTAAAAAGTGGCGAAACGATTGCTTTAATTTCCGATGCAGGAACGCCAGCCATTTCAGATCCGGGTTTTTTATTAACACGCGCTTGTGTGGAAAACGGAATTGAAGTAGACTGTTTACCTGGCGCAACAGCTTTTGTACCCGCTTTGGTAAATAGTGGTTTGCCGAATGATAAATTTATTTTCGAAGGTTTTTTACCCGATAAAAAAGGCAGACAAACACGTTATTTGGCTTTAGCCGAAGAAACCAGAACTATGATTTTATACGTTTCTCCACATAAATTAAACAAAACGTTAGCCGAATTTATTCAATATTTCGGTGCTGACAGACCAGTTTCTGTTTCCAGAGAAATTTCAAAATTGCACGAAGAAACCATTCGAGGAACTGTGGAAGAAGTTTTAAAACACTTTGAAATTAAAACACCAAAAGGCGAAATTGTCGCGGTAGTTGGAGGAAAAAAATAGTATTTAGTTAACAGTTTTTAGTTAGCAGTTATAAAAAATATTTATATCTTTGTTATTCAATATTATAAGCCAAAAAGTGTAAATCACAAATCGTAAATCCAAAATCACTATGCGTTGGAATATTAAATCAAAGCCAGAAAAAGAAAAAGTACAAGCCTTACAAAACGCCCTTCAAGTAGATGAAACTATAGCTACTTTATTAGTTCAAAGAGGAATAGAAACCTTTGAACAAGCCAAAACATTTTTCCGTCCCACGTTACAAGATTTGCACAATCCGTATCTAATGAAAGATATGGACAAAGCCGTTTCTCGTATCGAAAAAGCCATTGCCAACAATGAAAATATTTTAGTTTTTGGCGATTATGACGTTGATGGGACAACTGCAGTTTCCTTAGTTTCAAGTTATTTACGAAGTTTTTATCCCAATGTGGCGACGTATATTCCAGATAGATATAACGAAGGTTATGGAATTTCATACTTAGGAATCGATTATGCCGAAGACAATGATATCTCGTTAATAATCGCACTAGATTGCGGTATTAAATCGATTGACCACGTAACGTATGCCAATGAAAAAAACATTGATTTCATAATATGCGACCATCACCGACCTGGAGATGTTTTACCTGACGCCATTGCGGTTTTAGACCCAAAACGTGCTGACTGTTTCTATCCGTACGACGAATTATGTGGTTGTGGTGTCGGATTTAAGTTGATTCAAGCATTAGCCGAAAACAGAAACCAAACCATGGAAGATTTACTTCCTTATTTAGATTTGGTTGCTACAGCTATTGCGGCTGATATCGTTCCAATTACTGGGGAAAACCGAGTGCTAGCCAAATTTGGTTTAGAAGTTATTAATTCCAATCCGCGACCAGGAATTAAAGCATTAGTTCAAAATGTAAAGAAAAAAGTTTTAACGATAACCGATGTGGTTTTTATCGTAGCGCCAAGAATCAATGCTGCAGGAAGAGTGAAACACGGTAACGAAGCAGTGGCCCTTTTAACAGAATATGATTTAGACCAAGCCAAACAATTTGCTTCAGAAATTGAGCAACACAATTCGGACAGAAAAGAATTGGATAAACAAATAACCAAAGAAGCGTTGCTTCAAATTGAAGAAAATAAGGAAAAAGACCATTTTTCAACTGTCGTGTATCAAGAAAATTGGCACAAAGGTGTTATCGGAATTGTGGCGTCCCGTTTGGTGGAAAATTATTATCGTCCTACTATTGTTTTTACAAAAAGCGGGGACAAATTAGCAGCTTCGGCACGTTCCGTAAAAGATTTTGATGTTTACAATGCTTTGGAAGCGTGTGCCGAATATCTAGAACAATTTGGTGGCCACATGTATGCTGCCGGAATGACGTTGAAAGAAGAAAATTATCAAAAATTCAAAGCAGCTTTTGAAACCGAAGTCAAAAACACCATTCATCCGGATTTATTAACGCCAGAAATTTCAGTTGATTTAGAAATGAATTTTTCAGATTTTGACGAAAAATTTATGAGAGTTTTAAAACAATTTGAACCCTTCGGGCCAGAAAATATGACACCTGTTTTTAAATCGAATAATATAATCGATTCGGGTTACGCCAAAACACTAGGAAACGACGACGAACATTTAAAAGTCTTTGTAAAACAAAATAATTCGCCAAATTTTAATGCAATTGGCTTTGGACTTGGAGACAAAATAAATCTTGTAAAAAACAGAAATCCTTTTGAGGCTGTTTATGTTTTAGAGGAAAATGAGTGGAACGGAACTGTAAGTTTGCAATTGCAATTGCGGGATGTAAGGACAAGTGAATAGTGAATAGTAAAAAGTAAAAAGTGAAAAGTCATTCACCCTTTACAATCCATAATTCCATTGTGTGCTTTGCGAAAAACTTTGCGAACTTTGCGGTAAGAAAAAGTAAAAAGTTTTCCAATTAAGATAATCAGTTTAATCTGTGTACCCATAAAATGACAAAAAAAGACCCATTTTCCTCCTTAAAAATCCCAGAATTTCGTTGGTTTATTCTCATGCGATTAGCCATTGTATTGGCTTGGTCCATGCAATTTGTTCTAATAGAATGGGAAGTTTATCGGATTACTAAAAACCCGTGGTCACTAGGATTAATTGGTCTTATGGAAGTGATACCCGCAGTAGTTATGGCGTTGTTTGCCGGGCATATTGTAGACCAATCGGAAAAAAGAAATATGTTGCTCAAATGTTTTCTAGGCACCGCAACAATTAGCGTAATATTCTGTTATTTAATGCGTCCTGAAACGGCTATAACTATTGGAAAACAACCTTTTTTATATGCCATTTATACCTTGGTTTTTTTAGGCGGCATAATTCGTGCGTTTATCTTTCCGTCAGTGTTTAGTTTGTTAGGATTAATTGTTCCAAAAACACAATTTACTAATGCGGCTACTTGGAGTAGTTCTTCTTGGCAATTTTCTGCTGTAATTGGACCGGCTTTAGCTGGATTTTTAATTGGTGGAATTGGCGTTTTCAATTCCATGATTTTTGTAACAATTTCTGTTATTTTAGGAATTTTTATGTTGTTGCAAATCAGTAAAAAACCTATTTTAAATAAAAAAATTGGCGAACCCGTTACAGAAAGCTTAAAAGCAGGAATTAGATTTGTATTTCAAAATAAAATTATTTTAAATGCACTTTCGTTAGATATGTTTGCGGTTTTATTTGGAGGCGCAGTAGCTTTATTACCTATTTTTGCGCAAGATATTTTAAAAGTCGGTTCAGAAGGTTTTGGAATTTTACGCGCCGCACCAGCCATTGGCGGTTTGCTTACCATGCTGGCTTCTACCTTATTTTCTATCGAAAAAAATACAGGGAAAAAATTATTATTAGCCGTTTTTGGTTTCGGAATTTGCATTATCGTTTTTGGATTGTCTCAAAACTTTTGGATTTCAGTTGTCGCTCTATTTTTAAGTGGCGTTACAGATGGTTTTTCAGTAGTAATTCGTTCCACAATTTTGCAAATTTATACCCCAGATGACATGCGCGGCCGGGTTTCTTCTGTAAATTCTATTTTCGTGGGTTCTTCAAACGAATTAGGAGCTTTTGAAAGCGGATTAACTTCTAAATTATTCGGAGTTGTAAATGCAGTAGTTTTTGGCGGCATCATGACTTTACTAGTAGTAGGAACTACCGCAGCAGCATCACCAAAATTCAGAGATTTAGAAATAGAAAAAGAGTAGGTTTACGTTTAGAAAAAAAAATTTTTATTTTTCGTATTTTTTCAATTCAAATTTTTTGCCATCAAAAACACCGTAGGTAAAATAGCCAATCCAATCGCCTAAATTGATGTATTTTGAATTTTCATTCAATTGAATTTCCATGGGCAAATGGCGGTGTCCAAAAACAAAAAAGTCGTACTGTTTGGTTTCTAATTTGCGCCTGCAGTATTGCGCCAACCATTCCTTTTCTTCGCCTAAAAATTTCACGTCTTCTGCGCCAGAAATTAGTTTGTTTTTAACCGATAAATACTGCCCTAATTTTACGCCAATATCTGGATGTAACCAACGAAACAACCATTTTGAAAATGGGTAAGTAAATACTTTTTTCATGCGTTTGTAACCCATGTCACCGGGACCTTTTCCGTCACCATGGCCAATTAAAAACGTTTTGCCATTAAAAGTAAATTCTTTATTGTCGAAATATACAGGTATATTTAGTTCTTTTTCAAAATAATCGCCCATCCATAAATCGTGGTTTCCAACGAAAAAATAAATAGGAATTCCAGCGTCATTTATTTCGGCTAATTTTCCCAAAACTCTAACAAATCCTTTAGGCACAACCGTTTTGTATTCAAACCAAAAATCAAACAAATCGCCCAATAAAAAAATGGCATCAGCGTCTTTTTTTACTTCGTCTAGCCAAGCCACAAATTTTTGTTCTCTAGGAAAACTAATTTCTGAAGTTGGCGCGCCAAAATGCTGATCGGAAGCAAAATATATGTTTTTTGAATTCAAAATAATTATTTTTTACAAAAATAGCAAAAATATAAACATAAAAAATAGCTTATTATCGGGAAAAAGATGTTTTTCGTCGACATATTGGTTAAGTTTAGTAAAAGTTTATATTTTTGTTAACTTAAAGATATTAATTAATTCACAATACTATAATGAAAAAACTACTTTTATTATTATTTATGTTTGCAGGATTCAGTGTTTTCGGACAATTATCCGAAAACTTTGAAGGTGCGACATTTCCACCA
>NZ_JBIPMS010000022.1:0-19588 GCF_044368995.1 Flavobacterium sp.
CTCACCAAATGAAACTATTATTCGTTCTGTTAAATGCATTCAGGATAAAATATATACTGGGGCTTTTATGGAATTTGGTTATTGGCAACGGGCTGCTAATGGCGAATTATTTTACACCTCTTTAAGCAAATCTATCAAGTCTAAAATTAATGATGACGAACAATTTTGGGGTATTTTTCCATTTGATAATTGGATACTTTTTCAATCTTTAGAAAAAATTTACGCCTATAATACCAAAACTAAGGTATTTACAATTATAGAACCTAAAAGCACTATTAACAAAGCTTTTAAAACCTCAAATGGTATTTATTTTCAAACACCAAATGGGTTATTTGAAATAGATCAAGGTAAAAGCAAGTTGTTTTTAAGTAATGATATTATAAATCAAAACAAACTAATAAATATATTTGAAACCTCTGATGGCTTACTTTTAGTTACCCAAAAACAAGGTATTTTTAAATATAAAAATGGTGTTTTATCTAAATTTCAGACCAATATTGATGCCGAAATACAACAAAGTAATATTTATAGTAGTCAGTTATTATCTGATGAAAGTGTGGCACTTGGCTCAATTTCTAATGGAATTTTTATTTTATCCAAAGAAGGGAATTTAATTTACCACATTACACAAAATTCAGGATTAAGTAATAATACCGCACTTTCGTTATTTGAAGATGTAGATAAAAATTTATGGATTGGTTTAGATAATGGAATTAATTGTATCAATTTAAACTCTCCTATAAATAGTTATATTGACAATACGGGTATTTTGGGTTCAATTTATGCATCAGCTACACACAACAATAAGTTATATATTGGAACCAATCATGGACTTTTTTGTAAAGATTTGAATTCTTCTTCTAAATTTGAATTTGTACAAAACACTAAAGGACAGGTTTGGTCTTTATTTTCATTTAAAAATACCCTTTTTTGCGGGCACGACTCGGGCACTTTTGTTGTAAATGGGGCCAACGCCAATCTAATTTTTTCAGGTTCTGGCACTTGGAAGTTTGAACCCTATTTAAATGGGGATAATTTTATTTTACAAGGAAATTATAATGGTATTTCAGTTTTAGAGAAAAGCACAAATGGATGGGTTTTTAAAAACAAAATTCAAGGTTTTAATTATTCTTCTAAGCATTTTGAAATACTTAATAATAAGAACATCTATGTAAGTCACGAATACAAAGGAGTATATACATTTTCAGTTGATAATTTATTGACTAAAGCTACTAAAGTTATCAAATTTAAAAATCCTATTAAAGGTAAAAATGCTACATTGGTAAAATATAATAATCAAATTTACTACGCCTATAAAAACGGAATTTTTAAACTTAATAATCAAACCAAACAATTTTTTAAAGACAAGTCGTTAAGCTCTATATTTGAAAATGACGAATATGTTACTGGTAAAATGATTGTAGATAAATCAAATAAACTTTGGTTTTTTACTAAAAACTACATCCATTATTTCTCCTCTGGAAAGCTATCTACAGAATTAAAAAAGAACAGTTTACCTATTCCTTCTTCAATGACCAATTCTATGCCAGGATATGAAAATATTTTACAATTGAATGATGTTAATTATTTGATTGGTTCTACGGATGGGTATTATATTTTAAAAAATATTGATTTTAAATTTAGTAATTATAAAGTATCTTTAATTAGGATTTCAAATTCAGGAGTCAATTCTAAACCATTAAATATTTCAATCAAAGACGAAGTACATTTAGAGCATGATCAAAATAATTTAGAATTTAGTTATACGGTTCCGGAATATGATAATTACATTAACGCAGAATACCAATATAGGTTAGCGGGTTTTAATGACAAATGGAGTGACTGGAATTTTAATTCTAAAGTTGTATTTGAAAATTTACCAGCAGGTGATTATACATTTTATGTTAGGGCCAAAGTGGCAAATTCTATTACAGACAATATTGAATCGTATTCTTTTGTGATATCCAAACCTATTTATGCGAACGCATGGGCAAAGTTATTTTATTTTATTTTGTTGCTAATAATAGGATTTTATATTCATAAATTTTATACTGTTTTTCACGAAAAAAGACACCAAAGAATTATAGCCGAAAATGATATTTTATTAGAACTTAAAGAATTAGAGAATGATCAAAAAATAATGAAAATTAAAAACGAACAGCTAACTCAAGATGTGGATAAGAAAAGCAAAGAATTAGCCGTATCAACAATGAATCTTATTAAGAAAACAGAATTATTAAACATAATTAAAGCGGATCTTAAAAACTCCACGGATAGTTCAACGAATAGAAGTATCAAAGCCGTAATTTCTACAATAAATAGTAATGTAAAGGAAGAGAGCACTTGGAATATTTTTAAAGAAGCTTTTGATAGCGCGGATAATAATTTTCTAAAGAAAGTTAAAGAAAGTCATCCTTCTTTAACACCAAATGATTTAAGACTATGTGCTTATTTAAGATTGAACTTGTCTTCTAAAGAAATTGCACCTCTTTTAAATATTTCTGTACGAAGTGTGGAAATTAAAAGATATCGTTTGCGTAAAAAAATTGATTTACCACACGAAAAAGGACTAGTTGAGTATATTTTGTCTATTTAGAGATTCAATTTTACACTAAAACACCTATACATTTCCTCAACAAAAGCAAGAATATCAATTTTTAAATGGTTTTAAATATCTTATTTTTATAATTTTAAAGCCTGTTTTAACAATAAATTCACAACTATACAAGTGATTTTTTATCATGTATGTACTTTGTTGTGGTTTTTTTTCTTTTATTAATGAAAATTCATCAGTATTTTTGAAATACATATAATTATTTACAAACTTTAATTAACCATTAACTTAATCTAGTACTTTAAATGAAAAATTTTTTTTATTTACTAATTTTTTGCAGTGCGTTTTCTAGTTTCTCTCAAACAGAAAAAATTGCTATCCAGAAAAATAATTCCGAACATAGCATAACTATTGAAGGCAAAAATTTCATTATAAATGGAATGAACTGGGATTATTTTCCAATTGGCACAAATTATTCTTATAGTCTATGGAATCAAACAGATGCTTTTATTCAACAAGCACTTGACGACGAAATGGGTTTGCTAAAAAACATGGGTGTAAACACCATACGTGTTTATTCTGGAATTCCTAAAAAATGGATTGAGTATATTCATACTAATTTTGGTATTTACACCATGTTAAACCACTCTTTTGGTAGATACGGTTTAACTATAGATGGTGTTTGGAAACCAAATACAGAATATTCTGATCCTAAGACAAAGAAACTTCTTTTAAGCGAAGTGACCCAAATGGCCAAAGAGTATAAAGATACCAAAGGATTATTATTATTTCTTTTAGGGAATGAAAATAATTATGGCTTGTTTTGGGATGGAGCTGAGACTGAAAACATACCTGTAAAAGATAGAAAATCTACAGTTAGAGCTCGTTCTATGTATAAATTATTCAATGAAGCAGTAGTTTCTATGAAAGCTATTGACTCCAATCACCCAATGGCTATTTGTAATGGTGATTTGCTTTTTCTTGACATCATAGCAGAAGAATGTAAAGATATTGATGTATTAGGAACAAATGTATATAGAGGTGTTTCATTTGGTGATTTATTTGAAAGAGTTAAAAAAGAATATGGTAAGCCTGTTCTATTTACAGAATTTGGTTCAGATACTTTTAATGCCATAACCAATCAAGAAGATCAAAACGCACAAGCTTTTTACTTAAAAGGCAATTGGAATGAAATATACAATAATGCTTCAGGAATGGGTAAAGCTGGAAATGCTATTGGTGGTTTTACGTTTCAATTTAGTGATGGTTGGTGGAAATATGGTCAAACTTCTAATTTAGATTTACATGATAATAATGCTTCATGGTCTAATGGTGGTTACCAAAAAGATTTTATTGAAGGTGAAAACAATATGAATGAAGAATGGTTTGGTATATGTGCAAAAGGCCCAACTAACGATAAAGGTTTTTACCAATTGTATCCAAGAGCAGCATATTATGTTTTGAAAGAAATTCATAAATTCAATCCGTTTTCGGCAAATGCTGACAAAGAGCAACTTAAAACTCTTTTTGATGGAGCCAATTTGATGGATGCCACACTTAGAGCGCGTGCGGACAAAGCAGCATTAGCTAGCAATGATGGTGGAATATTAAAAATAAGTAATCTTAGAGCTGAATTCACCACTTTTAATACGGGCGGAAGCTTAATTTCAACGCCAAAATCAGATGATCCTGATACTGCGAATTACCCAAATAAACTTGGTTTTGATCACATGCAATCCTATTTTATTGGTGTAGAAGGAAATCCGTCTGCCAACATGAAAGCAAACGTAAATTTCAATGTTTTAGGCAGAGTTGCTGAAAACCCAATTAATGAAATTTTTTACGAAAACAGAGGTAGAGCGCAATCTTTTGATACGCCTGACGGTCCAATGATGGTCAACGACTTTAATAGGGTTCAAGTGTATAACGCTTCTTACAAATGGAATGCTAAGGATTTTGATTTGAAAGGTTTTTACAGAGCGGGGCATTATCATTGGGGTTATGAAGGTGATTTCTTTGCTTTATATTCTGAAGCAAATTACGGAGCAAATTTAGATATATATAATGGTGAAACCCTAGGTTTTGAAATTGATGGTAAAAGAAGTCTAAAAGGTTTTAAAGCAGCATTTGGACCCCAATTATGGTGGGGAGCAAATCCAGCTTATTTAGTAAAATATGGAACGAAATTAGGAAAAGTTGATGCGACTATAGTATATCATGAAGATATTAATCAAGTTGAAGCTTCAGAAACGGTTTCTTCAATTGCATTTCCGGTACCAAAAACAAGAAGAGCGACTGTTCATTTTAAAACGAAGTTAGGTGCTTTTGGTTTTGATGCTGGAGGTATTTGGGGAGGACAACCCTTAAACGGTAGAGAGTTTCAGATGATGGACGGCAATGTTGTTAAAGTCGATAAAATTAATAACAAAGACAATTGGGGAGGAAAAGTAAAAGTTACGTTTTCTAAAGGTAAATTCAATGCCTACACCCAAGGTGCTATTCAAGGTCTTGTTGCTTCAGGTGGTGCAGACAACGTTCAAACGTTTACAGGTTGGAGATTAAAAGACACAGGAAGTGGTAACCAAATGAATTTTTTAGCAGGTTTTACATATAACATTAATTCTAATTTACAAGTAGCCCCAAATGTTTTATGGCAAAAGCCTATAGTGGAAGCAATGCCTAATGGTGTAGATGCCCCTGGAAGATTAAGAAATGTATTGGATGACCCATTTTTTGTAAGAGCCAATAGAGAAACATTAGGAGGAGAATTATTAATTACTTATGATCCAACTCCAGCTACATGGATGTATGAATGGAATAATGATATGCTTGAAGACGCAAAATTTGCATTTAGTACAGGTTTTGTTTACAGAAAATTACCTACAACAATGGATGCGGCTATAGGATTTTTATCAAACAGAACTCCTTTTGCCTTTGACAAATCTGCTCCAGCGCAAAACTTATGGGAATCAAATACTAGAATTGTTTCAAAAATTAGTCCAGATTTAGGAATGATTGCAAATATCTATTTTGGAAATGGTCAAGCTAATGGAGATTCAGAAAGAACCATTAACAGAATGGGTGGAGATATTAGAATGATTTACAAAAAAGTGAAACTAGTTTCTTCACTTAAATTTAATGATTGGGGACCTTTTGATTACCACCGTGATTTTAACTTAACTTATCCACTTCAAACTCAAGTAGATATTTCAACATCTTTAGGTAAACCAAGCTGGTATATTTTACCAGATACAAGAATTGGTTTAATGGGTATATGGCGAACGTTAAATCAATATTCTCCTAGATATTCTCCAACTTTTGTGCCAGCAAACACTTATCCTGCCGTGCCTGCTATAAGTCCAGTAGGTTTTGGTAATGGATCTGAATGGGAAATTAGAACATATATTCATATAAATATTGGTAAATAATTTAAAAAATACAGAAATGAAAAATACTATAATTAATTATTTAAGAAATTCGTTTTTATTGCTAGTAATTGTACTTGTCAATTTGAACTGTGAAAGAGATTTATCAGATGAAGCTACAGACGCTACATTTGCTAAAACAGCTGAAGTGTTTACAGATGCACCAGTAGGTATGGGTACTAACTTTTATTTTCCTTATGGCCCAGATGCAAATAATCCTGTTGGATCAAAATTTACGGCATGGTCAGTTGATAGTAATGTAAGTTATAAAGGTAATGCCTCTATGCGTTTTGACGTACCAAATGCAACTGATCCACAAGGAAATTATGCTGGAGGTATTTTAAGGGTAGATGGTGCTGGTCGAAATTTAACTGATTTTGACGCGCTTACGTTTTGGGCTAAAGCATCTCAAGGGGTAACAATTGGAGAGATTGGTTTTGGAGAAGATTTCTATCCTAATAAATACATAACTACAATGACTAATATTAGTTTAGGAACTGCTTGGACCAAATATATTATTCCAATTCCTAATGCTTCAAAATTATTGCAAGAAAAAGGGATGTTTAGATATTCTGCAGGAACTCAAGGAACAAACGGTTTTGGATACACATTTTGGATTGATGAATTAAAATTCGAAAAATTAGGTACTATTTTACCATTACAAGCTTCTATAATGAACGGTAACAACATTACTAGATCTACTTTTGTTGGTGTAACTTCATCAATAACAGGTGTACTGGCTACATTTAATATGCCTAACGGTTTGAATCAATCTGTTGCTATAAGTCCGGCTTTTTTAAATTTTACTTCTTCAAATCCTTCTGTTGCAACAGTAAGTGATTCTGGTTTAGTAACACCTTTAAGTGCTGGAACGGCTGTAATTACTGCCACCTTTAATGGACAACCCGCTTTAGGTAGTTTGATAATTAATTGCTCAGGTACTTATGTCAACGCACCTACACCAACTTTGAGTCCAGCTAATGTAATTTCTATTTTCTCTGATACATATTCTAATGTTCCAGTTAATTATTATAATGGGTATTGGCAACCATGGCAAACTACTTTATCTAATAATTTTTCTGTTCTAGGTGACAACGTATTGAATTACACCAACTTTAATTTTGTTGGAATTGAGTTTAGTAGTCCAACAGTAAATGCTACTAGTATGACGCATATTCATTTAGATGCTTTTATCCCTGGAGCTATTGCACCAGGCAGACAGTTAAGAGTAATAGTAGTGGATTTTGGCGCAAATGGTGTTTTTGGCGGTGGAGATGACACCCGACATTCTACAACATTTACAGCAACAACTTCTACTCCTGTAGTATCTCAAAACTGGATTTCAATAGAAATTCCATTTTCTGCTATGCCAGGTTTGTTGAGTAAATCAAACCTAGCTCAAATTATTCTGGAAGGTGGGGATAATTCAATAATATATGTAGATAATATATATTTTCACAATTAAAAAATAAATAAAGATGATATCTAACAAAATAAAATACAAAATTATCATAACTACTGCTATTATTTTTTCATTAAGTAGTTGTACTAAAGATGATAAACAAACAGTTGTTACTAAAAACACGTTAGTAATGAGCGATGAATTTAATGTAAATGGAGCGCCTAATCCTAATTTATGGTCTTATAATATTGGATCAGGAAATAACGGATGGGGAAACAACGAGTTGCAATATTACACAAGCAGAGCTCAAAATATTATTGTTGAAAATGGGGTATTAAAAATTACTGCACGTAGAGAGCAATATATGGGGAAAGCATTTACATCAGCTCGTATAGTAACTAAAGGTAAATTTGAAACCAAATATGGCAGAATTGAAGCAAGAATAAAATTGCCTAGAGGAAAAGGCTTATGGCCTGCTTTTTGGATGTTAGGTTCCAATTCTGATACAGCTATTTGGCCGCAATGCGGAGAAATAGATATTATGGAATATTTAGGTAATAGCCCAACTAAAGTGTTTGGAACTGTTCATGGTCCTGGTTATTCAGGAGGTAATGCAATAACTAAAACGTATACTTTACCAAATAGCAGATTTGATACTGATTTCCATGTTTTTGGAGTGGAATGGGATGAAAATTATATCAATTTTTATGTAGATGAGGTACTTTATAATCAAATTACACCATCAGAAGTAACAGGTGATTGGGTTTTTAATAATCCTTTTTACATAATACTAAACATGGCTGTGGGAGGAAATTATCCTGGTGCTCCAAATAGTGAAACCCCATTTCCACAAGAAATGTTAGTAGATTATGTTAGAGTGTATCAATAATATTTCTTTTATAAAACAAGGATTTCATAAAACATTTAATGCCTAATAAAACTAAGAAATACAATTGAATTTTAGCAATTATGAGCCCAAATAACTATATATCTGACACAAATATTTTTGTAAATAATAAGAAAGAAATAAATTTAGAATCGGTTTTCATCAATAATGAAATGTTTTTTAAAATCACTAACCATGATTTGATGAGACCTTTTTTTATGAGTATCGTTAGTGATTCCAATCACTGGATGTTTATTTCAAGTAACGGCGGTTTAACTGCTGGTAGAAAAAATGCAGAGTTCGCTCTTTTTCCTTATTACACTGATGATAAAATAACAGAATTTGCAGATATTACAGGTAGTAAAACTATTTTTCAAATTGATAAAAACAACGAGAAATATATTTGGGAACCCTTCTCTGAACGTTTTAATGAAACCTATAATTTAACTAGGAATTTATATAAAAACGAATTTGGAAATAAAATTATCTTTGAAGAAATTCATCATGATTTTAATTTGACTTACAGGTACCAATGGAATGCTAGTAATTTGTTTGGTTTTGTAAAAAAATCAGAATTGATTAACGATTCTCAAAATGATTACAACATAAATGTTTTAGACGGAATTCAAAACATATTACCTCAAGGTGTTAATAGCGACTTGCAAAATTCAACTAGTAATTTAGTTGATGCTTATAAAAGAAATGAACTTCACTCAGAAAGTGGCTTAGGAATTTTTGCTTTAAGTGCAATTATAGTTGATAAAGCGGAACCTAGTGAAGCATTAAAAGCAAATACTGTTTGGTCTTTGGGATTAGATAAGCCAACGTATTTACTTTCCTCACTTCAACTTCCAGCATTTAGAAGATTTCAAGACATACATCAAGAAACAGACATAAAAGGTGAAAAAGGAGCTTATTTCATTTCAACCAAGCTGTTTTTAGAAAAAAAGGCATCAAAAACTTGGAAGATAATTGCAAATGTTAACCAAAACCAAGCACAAGTTATTCAAATTGCCGATGCAATTTCTAATGACGTAACTCTTGAAAATCAAATTGTTCAAGATATCGATTTAGGTACTCAAAATCTTATTGCTCTTAATGCAACAGCTGACGGATTGCAATTTACAGCAGACAAACGTAAAGATTCGCGACATTTTTCAAATGTTTTGTTTAACATTATGCGAGGGGGTATTTTTGATAACAATTATTCGATTGAGAAAAATGATTTTGTAAACTATATCGCTAAAGCAAACAAGATTTTATTTAAAGACGAAGAAAATTTTATAAAAAATTTACCAGAAACTTTTAATTATTCATTTCTTCAACAACTAATTTTTAGTAATAATAATGCGGATTTAATTCGCCTTTGTACGGAATATCTTCCATTAAAGTTCAGCCGTAGACATGGTGACCCAAGTCGTCCATGGAATAAGTTTTCTATAAATACAAGAAGTGAAATAGACGGATCAAAAATATTAGATTATGAAGGCAATTGGCGAGATATTTTTCAAAATTGGGAATCATTAGCCAACGCTTATCCAGAGTTTATAGACGGAATGATTCATAAATTTTTAAATGCATCAACTTTTGACGGATATAATCCATACCGTGTTACGAAAGATGGTTTTGATTGGGAAACGATAGAACCAGATAATCCTTGGTCTTACATAGGTTATTGGGGTGATCATCAGATTATCTATTTATTAAAGTTTTTAGAATTCATAGAAAATTATCAACCAGGAAAATTAAATGCTTATTTTGATAAAGAATGTTTTGTATATGCTGCAGTGCCATATAATATAAAGTCTTATAAAGAAATTCTAAAAAATCCAAAAGAAACGATTGAATTTAATCATGAATGGGATGCCAAAATCAATCAACGTCGTAAAGAAAATGGAGCTGATGGTGCCTTATTAAGAGACAATAATGACGAAATTTATCATGTAAACCTAATAGAAAAATTATTGGCAACTATTTTGGCTAAAATGTCCAACTTTATTCCAGAAGCCGGTATTTGGATGAATACCCAACGACCAGAATGGAATGATGCAAATAATGCATTAGTAGGTAATGGAGTTTCTATGGTTACGCTTAATTATTTAAGAAGATTTCTAAAGTTCTTTCAACAACTATTAGATAATTCTGACCAAGAAACAATTAAAATTTCTAATGAAATGGTTGAGTTCTACCATGCTATTAGAGAATGCTTACTTACCCAACAGCACTTATTATCAGGTTCAATTTCAAATGAAGACAGAAAAAGAATACTTGATTCGTTAGGCCAAGCTGCTTCTGAATATCGATTTCATGTTTACAATAGCGGATTTTGGGGTAAAAAAAGAACACATTCAATGCAAGGTTTGAAAAATTTTACTCAAGTTAGTATTGATTTTATCGAACATTCAATAAAAGCCAACCAAAGAGAAGATCAACTTTTTCACGCTTATAATTTAATGTCTATTGAAAATAATGGCATTTCAATTTCTTATTTACCAGAAATGCTTGAAGGTCAAGTGGCCATTTTAAGTTCTGGAATTCTTTCCGCAAAACAATCAATTAAGGTGTTGGATGCTTTAAGAAATAGTGACTTGTACAGAAAAGATCAAAATAGCTATATTTTATATCCAAATAAAGAATTACCTAAATTTTTAGAAAAAAATACGATTCCAAAGAAAAGTGTCGAGAAGTCGGCTTTATTAAAGCAACTTTTAAGTCATTCGAATGTTCAAATAATTAATAAAGATAGTAAAGGAAATTTTCATTTTAATGGAAATTTTCATAACGCCACCGATTTAAAAATTGCTTTGGAGCATTTAACTTTAAATAACGACTACAAAGAATTAGTACAAAAAGACTCAGTTCTCCTACTACAAATTTTTGAAGAAGTATTTAATCATAAAGCATTTACTGGTCGTTCAGGAACTTTTTATGGTTACGAAGGTTTAGGATCTATTTATTGGCACATGGTGTCGAAATTGCATTTAGCTGTTTTAGAAGTAATTAATAAAGCAATAGATGCTAATGAAGACCAAACAACAGTTGCAGCTTTAGTGCATCATTTTGATGAAATTGGAGCAGGAATTGGTATTCATAAATCGCCTAAAGTCTACGGTGCTTTTCCAACCGATCCGTATTCGCATACTCCCTTTGGTAAAGGCGCCCAACAACCCGGAATGACTGGTCAAGTAAAAGAAGATGTCTTAGTTAGAATAGGTGAATTTGGTGTAAAAATAAAAGATGGAAAATTACATTTCCAACCAACCTTTCTTCAAAAAGAGGCCTTTTTATCCAATGATACCGAAGCTACTTTTATACTGGTTGACGGTTCCAAAAAACAAATACATCTTAAGAAAAATAGCTTAGCATTTACAACCTGTCAAGTACCAGTTATTTATAAAATTCATCCAACAAGTAAAATTGTTTTGAACTATAAAAATGGTGAAACAAAAACGTTTGATTCCTTAGAATTAAACCAAGAAGAAAGCAATAAAATATTTCACCGAACTAATGAAATTTCATTGGTTGAAGTATATTTAAACGAAAGTATTTTAAGATAATGAAACAGCTGATTTACATCCTATTACTATTTTTTATATCATGTAAACCAATGATTACTAATAATCTGGTTTCAAGAGAAATAACTGCAGAAAAATTATTAGGAAATCCTAAATATCAAGGCATTTGTTATGGAGGCTATCGAACCAATTCAAGAGATATCGAACCAAATGTTTCCGAAGTTAAGGAGGATTTAAAAATTTTAGCCGCTTTAAATATTAAAATAATCAGAACCTATAATCTGCATCGTGAGGAAATAGTAAATGTACTAAAAGCGATAACCGAATTAAAAAAAGAGAATCCCAAGTTTGAAATGTATGTAATGTTAGGCGTTTGGATTGATTGTAAAAATGCTTGGACAGAAATTGCTCCAATTCATGAAGAAGAAAGTCAACGTAATACAATTGAAATTCAAAAAGCTGTAGAATTATCCAATCTATATCCAGAGATTATTAAAATTATTTCTGTTGGAAATGAAGCAATGGTGAAATGGGCAACCAGTTATTATGTTACACCAGCTATAATTTTAAAATGGGTTAATCATTTACAAGAATTAAAAAAATCAGAACAATTACCAAAGAATTTATGGATAACAAGCTCAGACAATTACCTTTCTTGGGGAGGAGGTGAGGAGCAATATCACACCGAAGATTTGAATAGATTAATAAAAGCGGTAGATTATATTTCTTTGCATTCGTATCCTATTCACGACGAACGTTATTTTCCAGAAATATGGGGAATTAAAGAAAATGAAACAAATCTATCCGATAAAATGAAAATAGATGCGGCTATGTTGAGAGCCAGAGATTATGCTATTTCACAATATGATGGAGTTGTAAAATATATGAAATCGATTGGCGAAGATAAGCCAGTTCAAATTGGTGAAACCGGTTGGACTACCATTGATAATTTGTATTACGGAGATAAAGGTTCCAAAGCAGCCGACGAATACAAAGCAGCTCAATATTATAAATTGATGCGAGAATGGTCAAACAAAGAAAAAATTACATGTTTTTATTTTGAAGCTTTTGATGAAAATTGGAAAGATGGTTCAAATCCTTTAGGTTCTGAAAATCATTTCGGATTGATCAATTTGCAAAACCAAGCCAAATTTGCGCTTTGGGATAAAGTTGATAAAGGAATTTTTAGTGGTTTAACTCGCAATGGGAAACCAATTGTAAAAACCTATAATGGTGATGAAAAAGCCTTATGGCAGGATGTAAAAGTTCCAAGACTTATTAATCAAAATTAATTATGGCTAAAATTTATTTTAAAACAACGCTTTATAAACTTTTGATAACTAGTATTGTATTGTCAACATATAGTTGCTCAAGCACAAAAGAAATGAAAGTGCAAGTCTATGAAACATCTGCAAGTGGAAATTCATTGACTAAAATCACTCAATTTTCAAACGAAGGAACTCCAATTGTTTTAACTATCAATCCTGATGAAAAATTTCAAACGATTACTGGTTTTGGTGGTTCATTTACAGAATCTTCAGCTTATTTATTAAACCGATTAAGTAATAATAATCGAAACAAAATCTTAAATGCTTATTTCAGCGAAGCAGGTGCTAATTATTCTTTAACACGAACCCATATTGCTTCTTGTGATTTTTCATTAAGTAATTACACGTATGCCAAAGTTGAAAACGACAAGTCTTTGGAACATTTTACCATAGAAGATGATAAATCCGATTTAATTCCGATGATTTTAGAGGCAAAAGCGATTTCTAAAGATGGATTTAAAATTATTTCTTCTCCTTGGTCTTGTCCACCATGGATGAAAGACAATAAAAGCTATGTTGGAGGAAAATTATTAGCAGAGTTTAACGACACTTTTTCTCTTTATTTTTCAAAATATTTGAAAGCTTATAAAAAGGAAGGTATTGATATTTGGGGAATAACCGTAATAAACGAACCCCATGGAAACGGAAATAATTGGGAAAGTACCCTTTTTTCTCCAGAAGAAATGACAAATTTTGTTCAAAATCATCTCGGTCCAACATTAGAAAAAGACGGTTGGGGAAATGTGAAAATTCTTGGATATGATCAAAACCGTGCAGGCATCAAAGAATGGGCAGACGAAATGTATAAAGATGCAAACACCTCTAAATATTTTGATGGAATGGCCATTCATTGGTATGAAAGTACCTACGAAGTTTTCCCTGCTGATTTACAATACGCTCACCAAAAAGTACCTAACAAATATTTAATTGAAACCGAAGGTTGTATAGATTCTGAAATTCCGCATTGGCAAGATGATGCTTGGTATTGGAAAAAAGAAGCTACGGATTGGGGTTGGGATTGGGCTAGTGAAAAAGACAAACCCTTACATCCAAAATATGCTCCAGTAAATCGTTATGCTATGGATATAATTGGTTGTTTAAACAATTGGGTAGATGGATGGGTAGATTGGAACATGGTCTTAGATAGACAAGGTGGACCAAATTGGTTCAAAAATTGGTGCGTGGCTCCAATACTTGTTGATGATAAAAATGATGAGGTTTACTTTACTCCTTTGTATTATGTGATGGCTCATTTCAGCAAATTCATGCGTCCTGGTGCTGTGAAGATAGGATGTACCACAGACAATAAAGAAATAATAGCAACAGCAGTTAAGAATCTAGATGGTTCTATTGCAATAGCTGTTTTTAATCCAACGGAACGTATTCAAACAATTGCTATTCAGTTAAATAAAAAGAATAAAATGATTACAATAGATGCAAATGCGCTGCAAACAATAATTATAAAACCTAACTAATTGCTAAATTAAAATTAAACATATGTCAAATAATACAAATACCAAAGTAATGGTTCCAATGAGTCAAAAAATCGCCTTTGGATTAGGAATGCTAGCCAACCAAATGTTTCCAGCTGCTTTAGGAATTTTCATGGTTGTATTAGTCGAAAACTTAGGAATGCCATCATGGATGTGGGGTGTTTTATTTTTTGTACCTAGAATAGTTGATGCTTTTTTCGATCCTATCATGGGGTTTATATCTGATAATACAAAATCAGATTGGGGAAGAAGAAGACAATATGTTTTTATTGGCTCCATCATTATGGGAATATCTTTTATAATTATGTGGCAATTATACCGCGAAAACAGTGTGACTTATAACTTCATATTTTTTCTTGTAATGTCATTAATTTTTCACATTGGTCTTTCCATTTTTAGTGTACCTTATGTAGCTATGGGATATGAAATGAGTGACGATTTTCATGAACGCACCAGTATCATGGCTATTTCTCAGTGGATAGGGCAGTGGGCTTGGGTTATCGCGCCATGGTTTTGGGTAATTATGTACGATCCAGCTTGGTTTCCAAATGCAGATACTGCCACAAGAACATTGGCCATTTGGGTGGGATTAGTATTTATGCTTTTAGCGATGGTACCTGCCATTTTTATTAAAAGCAAATCAACCAAATTTGATAATACATTAAAACCATTAACAGTTAGAACTATTGGAGGAAGTTTAAAAGAAATAGTAAGTAGTTTTAAAGAAGCGTTTTCTAATAAACCATTTAGAAAACTATGTATTGCTACCTTTTTTATTTTTAATGCTTTCAATACGGTTGCAGGTTTCACTTTTTTTATAGTTGTATATTATTTGTTTAATGGTGATACCGCAGCAGCAGGAATTTGGCCAACACTTTTCGGTTGTATGGGCGCTTTAGCTACCACTTTTATTGTTATTCCAATTGTGGCTTGGATGTCCAAAAAAATGGAGAAAAAAACAGCATTTTTAATTTCACAAGGGATTTCTGTAATAGGATATATATTACTTTGGTTATTATTTATTCCGGGTAAGCCCTATATGTTTTTATTTGCATTGCCATTTTTCGCTTTCGGAATTGGAAGTTTGTTTACACTAATGATGTCTATGACTGCGGATGTTTGTGATATGGATGAGTTAGAATCAGGTAAAAGAAGAGAAGGTATTTTTGGCGCTATTTACTGGTGGATGGTTAAGTTTGGTTTTGCAATTGCAGGATTGCTAACGGGCGTTATTATGTCTGCCGTAGCATTTAAAGCAGGAGCGCCTACCCAACCTGAGGGTGCAGTTACAGGGCTAAGATTGTTTTTCTCTGGCGTGCCAATATGTGGTACATTAATAGCCATGTATATCATGTGGGATTATGATCTTACGGAGAAAAAGGCAAATGAGATAAAAAAAGAATTAGAAGAAAGGAAATTATTAGTTCAAAAACAGGTTGACCAAATACAATCAAAATAGTAAATGATGCAGTTTTATAAAATAATTATGAAAAAAAACACGCTTTTTCAAATGCTATTATCGATCTTGTTGGCAACACAATTTGGTTTTGCCCAGGTTGATGTGGTTTATAATAATTTAGTTTGGTCTGATGAGTTTGATAGTAATGGTGTAGAAGCAATAAATGCCACCAAATGGCACCATCAAATCCAAATTCCATCCGGAGGAAATTGGTACAATGATGAAGTACAACATTACACAGATCAGCCTACAAATTCATCTGTTAATGGTGGATTTTTAAATATAGTTGCCAAAAAAGAGCCATACACTAGTCAAGGTTATACAAAACAATATACATCAGCACGATTGAATTCAAAATTCGCTTTTCTTTACGGGCGTGTGGATATTCGTGCAAAAATACCAACCAACCAAGGAACATGGCCCGCCTTATGGATGTTAGGAAAAAATGTAAATGAAGATGGCGCATATTTTGATGCAATTTACGGCACAACAGATTGGCCAGTATGTGGTGAAATTGACATTTTGGAACATGGTATAACATCTTGGCAACCAGCAGGATATGTACAAAGTGCACTTCATACCCCATCATCTTTCGGAAATACTACAAATATTGGTGGAACTATTGCGGCTAATCTAGGAACCGATTATCACGTTTATTCTATGAATTGGTCTCCTTTTCAAATTACTTTTTTATTGGATGGTGTAGCGTATTATACCTATAATCCTGCAGTTAAAACCCCGAGTAATTGGCCGTTTAATGCGGAACAATACTTATTATTAAATATTGCTATGGGTGGCGTAGCGGGAACTATTCCTTCTAATTTTACACAAGCGGCTATGGTTGTAGATTATGTAAGAATATACCAAAATACAGCTATCGACACGCAAGCACCAACAAATTTTGTAGCTACTGTTGGAGCAGTGACTAGCTCAACTATTGAATTGTTACTAAACGGTAACGACAATTCAGGCAATGTTTCTTATAGTATCAATTATAGCGGTGGCACAATAAACACCGCTAACCCTTCTGGAGTTCAAAAATCTGTTGTTGTTCCCAACTTAAACCCAAATACAAATTATATTTTTTCAATAACAGCTAGTGATTTGTCTGGAAATAATTATGTGTCAAATCCAATTGTTGTTAGCGCAACCACTACAAGTGTTACAGGTTGCTTTGGAACTAGTTCTTTAGCACAATCAGGTTCTTTTTCTACAGGATATAATTATGCTTTCGAAACATTAGGAACGAATGTTAAAATAACTTACGGATTGTTAGATACAGACAAAGTTGGGGTTGTGGCGATTCTGTGGCGACAAAATCCATTTGGTGAAACTCAAATGACAAATGTAACAGGAAATATTTTTACACATACTATTACGGGACAAACTATCGGTAATACAATTATTTATGGTGTAAAATTTGCTTATACTGGTGGTATGTCTGTTACTAATTATTATTCATATGTTGTAGGTAGTAACTGTGTTTTAGAAGTGGCATCAATTCAAGAACCTGTAGAATTTTCGTTTATAAATCCCGTAGAAGACTTCATAAATATTAATTCTGAAGCTGAAATTAACAAAGTTGAAGTATATAATATGACAGGAATTTTAGTTTTAGAATCTAAAAGTGATACACAAAAAATTGATATTACAAATCTTTCACAAGGGATTTATTTACTAGCTGTTTACTCTGGAGACAATAAAAGCGTTAAAAAAATGATAGTAAAATAATTTCAATTATAATTATACAAATAATCTAATTTTATACCTCACAGATACTTTTATTGTGAGGTATTTTACGTTATATTCCCAACTTAAATACAATAAAGTAGTTAATTTTTTAAATATTATTTGGTATTTTCAAATATTTAACTTTATATTTGCTTATAATTAACCACTAAAACCTATTTGCTTATAATATAAAAATACTTTTTTTAAAAATTTTAGTTCCAAATCTAAAAAGTATAATTATGGCAAATAAGGTGCAAAATCCTGATGCAATTTTATTGCAAAATTACATTGGTGGAGACGAAACAGCTTTACAAATTTTAATTGAAAGACATCAGTCTAAAATCTTTGGTTTTATTTATTCTAAAATTCCAGACCGTTCGGTATGCGACGATATTTTTCAAGATACGTTTATTAAAGTAATTAAAACATTACGTACCAAAGGCTATAATGAAGAAGGTAAATTTTTGCCTTGGGTAATGCGTATTGCTTCTAATTTAGTCATTGATTATTTTAGACATAATAAAAAAATGCCGTTTCAACGAGAAACGGAAGAATATAGCATTTTTGATTATATGACCGATTCAACTTCTTCAATTGAAAACCAACTTATTGAAAACCAACTTACCATAGACGTTAGAAAAATCTTAGAACAATTACCAGAAGATCAAAAAGAAGTGATCAAGATGCGCTTTTACGAAGATTTAAGTTTCAAAGAAATTTCAGAAATTACAGGTGTTAGCATCAATACTGCCTTAGGTAGAATGCGCTATGCAGTTATCAACTTGAGAAAAATAGTAGAAAAAAATAATATTATTTTAACTAATTAATAAGTTTATACAATATTGCATTGTGTTCTTGCGTTATCCTATAAATAAACAATTAAGTTCGTATATGGGGAAACTTTACACTAAAAAAAGACAATCAATTAAAGAAATGAAACCCAGTAAAAGTACAGTTAGTTTTATATTGAGTTATTCGCAGGCAATGAAAATGATAAAAGTAGGTACACTTACTTTTGAAAACATTGTAAATTGATTAAAAATGCTTCGAAAACTATTTCGAAGCATTTTTTTTATAGTAGTCATTTAAAACAGATTTTCTTCCAATTGTTTTAGTAATGATATCTTTTTCTAAATCCCAACCTCTTGCAGGTGAGTATTCTCTACCATACCAAATAATTTGCAAATGCAATTCGTTCCAAGTGGCTATCGGAAAAATGGATTTGGCATCTTTTTCCGTTTGCACCACGTTTTTTCCAGAAGTTAAATTCCATCGGTATAATAATCGGTGAATATGTGTATCTACAGGAAAGGCGGGTACTCCAAATGCCTGACTCATCACTACGCTAGCGGTTTTATGTCCTACGGCAGGTAAGGCTTCTAACGCTTCAAAACTTTGAGGAACTTCGCCGTTGTATTTTTCTATTAAGATGTGCGATAAACCGTGAATGCCTTTCGATTTCATAGGCGATAACCCGCAAGGACGAATGATTTCCTTAATTTCTTCCACACTCATTTTTATCATATCGTATGGATTATCTGCTTTGGCAAATAACAAGGGTGTAATCTGATTGACACGAACATCGGTACATTGCGCCGATAGTAAAACAGCAATCAGTAAAGTATACGGATCTTTATGGTCTAAAGGAATCGGAATTTCAGGATACAAATCGTTTAACGTATTTATAACAAATGTTGCACGCTCTTTTTTAGTCATTTTTGTATATTTGATGTGGTAAAGTTAATCAATGTCAATAACAATATCAAAAATCAATAACATATAACTAATTTCCTAA
>NZ_JBIPMS010000023.1:0-19573 GCF_044368995.1 Flavobacterium sp.
GTACGGCCGTAGAAACTTTTAATTTAGGAACTGGAACGGGTAGTTCGGTTTTAGAAGTTATTCAATCTTTTGAAAAAGTATCAAGACAAAAACTAAATTACAAAATTTTAGGCAGACGAGAAGGCGATATTACAGAAGCTTATGCTAACACAGACAAAGCAAATACCATTTTAGGTTGGAAAGCGCAATCGTCTTTAGAAGAAGCTTTAGCGAGTGCTTGGAAATGGGAACAGAAAATAAGAAGTTAATTTTTAATAAAAAAAAACTCCGAATATTATCGGAGCTTTTTTGTATGTTTTATGCCGAAATAGTTTCTACCTCATTATTTATTTTATTCACCAAGCCAACCAAAACTTTTCCTGGTCCAACTTCCGTAAAACTTGAAGCGCCATCAGCGATCATTTGATTTACAGATTGGGTCCATTTTACGGGTGCTGTTAATTGAATAATTAAATTTTTCTTAATTTCATTAGCATCAGAAACCGCGCTCGCTGTTACATTTTGATACACTGGACAAATTGGCGTTGAAAAATGGGTAGCTTCAATAGCTGCAGCTAATTCCTCTCTAGCGGGCTCCATCATTGGTGAGTGAAACGCTCCACCAACAGGTAAAATTAAGGCGCGCTTAGCTCCTGCTTCTTTCATTTTTTCGCAAGCCAATTCCACGGCTTTGTATTCTCCAGAAATTACCAATTGTCCCGGGCAATTGTAATTTGCAGCCACTACCACACCATCAATTGAAGCGCAAATGTCTTCAACAATTTTATCTTCTAAATTTAAAACTGCTGCCATAGTTGATGGTTTAATTTCGCAGGCTTTTTGCATTGCTAAAGCTCTTTTGGAAACCAGCAATAAAGCATCTTCAAAAGATAAAGCACCGTTTGCTACTAAAGCAGAAAATTCTCCTAAAGAATGTCCAGCCACCATTTCTGGCTTAAAATTTTCTAAAGTTTTGGCTAAAATTACTGAATGTAAAAAAACAGCTGGTTGTGTTACTTTTGTCTCTTTTAATTCTTCAGCGGTACCTTCAAACATAATGTCTGTAATTCGGAATCCTAAAATATCATTTGCTTTTTCAAATAATTCTTTTGCTATCGCTGATGATTCATATAAATCTTTACCCATACCGGTAAATTGCGCGCCTTGACCAGGAAAAATGTATGCTTTCATAATATTTTGATTAAAAGTGATTCGTTTTTCTAAAACTGAAAACAAAAATACTTATTTTGTAACAATCTTATCAAATTAATGTCTAATATTTACAACATCTAAATTAAAATGAAATGAAAAAAATTCTTCCAATAGTAATAGTGCTTCTAGTAACACTTTTGTTTTTTTATGTTTCTCTGCCCGTAATAAGTTATGGTTTTTCAGGAATAACCGTTTTATTCATAATAATCGCAGCGTTATTATTTTTTACTTTTTCTAAATTTACAATTAGTTCAGACGGAAAAAGCTACAAACCTGTTCAGGTTTTTTGGAAAATTCCAGGTTTACTGATCGGAATTGCAATTTTATATGCATTTGTATTGCCTTTTTTTACATCGCACCCTGTTTTTAGAAGTGAAGAGTATAGAAACTTAATAGGAAAAGTAACAAATGGCGATAAATTGACCAATCATATTGCTCCAATTTCGATGAATGAAATTAGAGTTGTAGATGAATCTTTAGCTTATTTATTAGGTGAAAAAATATTAGGTTCGCAACCTGCTTTGGGAAGTCAGGCACAATTAGGTGAATTTTTCATTCAAAAAGTAAATGGAAAATTATATTGGATTGCCCCATTAGAACACTCTGGATTTTTTAAATGGCTTAACAACAAAAAAGGAACTACAGGGTACGTAATGGTTTCGGCTACGAATGAAAGAGATGTAAAATTAGTACAAGAAGTAAATGGAAAACCAATATTTCTAAAGTACCAACAAGAAGCTTATTTTCAAAGTAATTTACACCGTTATTTGTATTTTAATGGTTACAATACAGTTGGTTTAACTGATTTTTCTTTTGAAATTGATGATGCAGGAGTGCCATATTGGGTAGTTACTAAATACAAAAAACAAGTAGGTTTTTCCGGAAATGATGCCACAGGCATTGTTGTTGTAAATGCTCAAAACGGAGATATTAAAGAATATGATATTAAAAACACTCCCGCTTGGGTTGATAGAATTCAACCGATATCCTTTATTAAAGACCAATTAAACGATTGGGGCGAATACGTTAAAGGATACTGGAATTTTTCTAATGAAAACAAACTTCAAATTACAGAAGATTTAACTTTAGTGTATGGAAAAGATAATAAATCATATTGGTACACTGGAATTACTTCGGTCGGAAAAGACGAATCTGCAGTAGGATTTGTTTTAGTTGACACCCGAACCAAACAAACTACGTTTTATAAACAAAGTGGCGCTACCGAAATTGCCGCTCAAAGTTCGGCACAAGGAAAAGTACAAGAAAAAGGATTTGTAGCGTCGTTGCCTATTCCGTATAACATTAACAACATTCCTACTTATGTAATGACATTAAAAGACAATGGAGGATTAGTAAAAATGTACGCCATGGTTTCCATTTCAGATTACACAATTGTAGGAACAGGAAATACGATGCGAGAAGCATTAACCGCTTATAAAACTGCATTTAATTCGTCTGGAAATAAAATAAATGTAGATAGCAAATCAGCAAAAAAAGTTGTAGAATCAACTATTGTAAGAATTCAAAATGATGTTAAAAACGGAAATAGTTTTTATTATTTTACAGTAAAAGATTATCCAAATATTTTTGTTGGTTCTTCTCAAATCTCAAATCAATTGCCATTAACTGCTGTTGGAGATAGGGTAAAAATTTCATTTGATTTAGATACTGAAGAAATTATTGATGTTTCCCAATTTGAGAATTTAAGTTTGAAAAAATAAAAAAAAAGGGAAGTTTCTAAATTGAAATTTCCCTTTTTTAATTTTCTGTGTGCCTATGTGTTTTATTTTTATTGTTCCATTGGAATTTCCATTACTAAAAATTTTGCATCCGTTATAGCTTTAAATTCCAAGTTTTGAAAATTCAAAATTCCAAAACCATCACGAGTTGCTAATACTTGGCCATTCACTGTAATCGTCCCAGAAATCACAAACACATACATGCCATTTCCTTCTTTTTTAAGTGCGTACGTTTTAGAAAAATCCTTATCGAAGTCCGCTAAGTGAAACCAAGCGTCTTGATGAATCCAAACTCCTGCATCATCTGCATTTGGCGATAAAATTTGAGCGAAATTATTTTTTTGTTTGGCAACATCTAAAGTAATTTGTTGGTATCGAGGTGTTACATTTCTGGTTTTTGGAAACAACCAAATTTGAAACAATTTTGTTTGTAAATCAGCATTTGGATTGAACTCACTGTGTTGAATTCCAGTTCCTGCACTCATAACTTGCACATCGCCAGTTTTGATAATAGATTCATTTCCCATACTGTCTTTGTGCGCCAAATCGCCTTCTAAAGGAATGGTAATAATCTCCATATTATCATGTGGATGCGTGCCAAAACCCATTCCAGCCGCAACTGTGTCGTCATTTAAAACTCGTAACACTCCAAATTGAACTCTTTCTGGATTGTACCAGCTTGCAAAACTGAAACTATGATACGCATTTAACCAACCGTGATTGGCATGACCTCTTGTATTTGCTTTATGTAAAACTGTAGTTGCCATAAAATTTTCTATAATTTAGGTTGTTGTATGGGCATTAATTTAAAGTACGCTACAAAAAATATATTATTTTTTAGTTCTCCAACAACTTCTGCTTTTCTAATACTGGCACAAAAACCATCTTTGGCGTGGGCATCGCCATGAGAATCAATTGAAGTTCCTTTCACAAAATAAGTTTTACCTTCAATACGAACGGCTAAATCACAGCCGTAACCTTTCATTCCAAATTGACATTGGCCACAAGATACTTCTACAATTTGAATTTTTGAAGTTTCTTTTTTTTCTTGTGAAAAAATAATTGAGCTGTTACATATCAGCAAAAATAAAAGTATTTTTTTCATTTTCTTAAACATTTACTGTTACTAAAGTAGCTATTTTTTTTGCTCTTTCAACAATTTCTTCCACTGGTGTATCTAATTTATCATAATTTAAGACCACGCCCATTCTTCTGTAAGGTCGAGACGTTGGTTTTCCAAAAAGTCTGAAATCTGTTTTAGGTTGAAACGCTACGTTTTCAATTCCAGAAAAAGTGGGATGATTAGAATTTTCTGAAGCTAAAATTACGGCACTTGCTCCTGCTCTTTCTTGTGTGATTTCATAAATTGGTAAACTTAAAATAGCTCGCAAATGCAATTCAAATTCATTAAAATTTTGTGTGTTGGCTAAAGTTACCATTCCAGTGTCGTGAGGTCTTGGAGATAATTCTGAAAAATATACGCCTTCGTTAGTCAAGAAAAATTCTACACCAAAAAGTCCTGCGCCACCTAAAGCTTCTGTAACCTTTTTGGCCATATCTTGCGCTTCTAAAATGTCTGCATCTGAAACTCGAGCGGGTTGCCAACTTTCCTGATAATCGCCTCGTTCTTGGCGGTGACCAATTGGTGCGCAAAACAAAGTGGGTAAATTATTATTTTGAGCAACCGTTAAAAGCGTAATTTCCGAATGAAAATTGACGAAAGCTTCTACAATTACTTCTACAATATCTCCTCTTGAACCTTCTACTGCATATTTCCAAGCTTTTTCAATATCTTCATTTGATTTTATTGTAGATTGTCCTTTTCCGGATGAACTCATTAATGGTTTTACTACACAAGGCATTCCTACTTCGGTAACTGATTTTTGTAATTCTTCGAAAGAAGTAGCATAACGATAATTGGCCGTTTTTAAACCTAATTCTTTTGCTGCTAAATCCCGAATGGCTTTTCTGTTCATGGTGAAATTTGCAGCTTTTGCGGATGGCACAACGGTAATTCCTTGTTTTTCATAATCGTAAAAACGTTCTGTACGAATGGCTTCAATTTCAGGAACAATAAAATCGGGTTGGTGCTTGGCTACAATTCTGTCTAATTCGGCGCCATCAAGCATATTAATTACTTCGAAATCGTGAGCGACTTGCATTGCTGGTGCGTTTTCATAGCTATCTACGGCAATTACTGTTTGGCCGATTCGTTGAGCAGCAATTACAAACTCTTTTCCTAATTCACCAGAACCTAATAGTAGTATTTTTTTATTCATTTTTTAATGTGTTTAGAAAACAGATGTGCGTTAGGGAATGCAGTGAAAATCCTTTTATTTTTCATAAAAGATTGTAACGGAATGCCCGACCTGAAAGGAAACGCCCAAAAATTATACTAAAGCTTCTTTGATTCTTTTTATAGCTTCAATTAGTTGTTCTTCGCTAGTTGCGTAGGAAAGTCGTAAACAATTTGGACTTCCGAAAGCATCACCAGTTACGCTTGCTACATTGGCTTCTGCTAATAAATACATAGCGAAATCAGTTGCATCTTTAATTTCAGTACCTCTTAACGTTTTTCCAAAATAAGCTGAGACATCTGGAAACAAATAAAATGCACCGTCTGGGTTAGTTAATTTAAACCCTGGAATTTCTTTCATTAATCCGAAAACTAAATCGCGGCGTTTATGAAAAGCATCAACCATATATTTTATTTGAGAAGGATTTGCTTGTAATGCCGCAATAGTTGCTCGTTGTGCAATTGAATTAGCACCACTTGTAACTTGTCCTTGTATTTTTGTACAGGCTTTTGCTATAAATTCTGGAGCTCCGATATAACCAATTCTCCATCCTGTCATAGCAAATGCTTTGGCCACCCCATTTACAGTAATGGTATTGTTTTCCATGCCTTCAATTGAACCAATAGAACAATAAGCGTTAGTATAATTAATATGTTCGTAAATTTCATCTGAAACTACATATATATTTGGATGTTTTTTTAAAACGGCAACTAAAGCAGTTAGTTCTTCTTTATTGTAAACCGAACCTGAAGGATTACAAGGAGAACTGAACCACATCATTTTAGTTTTTGGTGTGATAGCAGCTTCTAATTGTTCTGGTGTAATTTTAAAATTTGTTTCTACAGAAGTTGGAACTTCCACTGGAATTCCTCCTGAAAGTTTGATAATTTCGAAGTAAGAAACCCAAAATGGGGCTGGTAGAATTACTTCATCACCTTCATTAAGCATTACTTGTGCAATATTATATAAAGATTGTTTGGCACCTGTTGAAATTACAATTTGATTTGGTGTATAGTTTAAATTATTATCTCTTTTAAATTTTGTACAAATAGCTTGTTTTAAATCTAAATAACCATCTACAGGCGAATAGGTTGAATAATTATCATCGATGGCTTGTTTAGCCGCTAGTTTGATAAAATCTGGCGTATTGAAATCTGGTTCGCCTAGACTTAAACTAATAATGTCTTTTCCTTGTTGTTTTAATTCTCTTGCCAATGCTGCCATTGCTAAAGTTTGAGACACGGCAAGATTATTGATTCTTTCAGATAAAATGTTATTCATGTTGTTTTATTAAATGTGATATAAATGAAGAAACGCGATAAATCGCGTCTCTATGTTATTATGCTAATTGAGGTCGTTTGCCAAGCTCTTTTAAATGTCTGAAATGAGCTATTACAGCACTTCTCATTGTTTGGTATTCGAAATACGGTAAATCACATTCGGCTGCAGTTTGTTTTACGAATTCTGCAATTTTGCCATAATGAATGTGGCTAATATTTGGAAATATATGGTGTTCAATTTGATGATTAAGTCCGCCAGTGTACCAATTTACAATCCAGTTTTTAGGGGCAAAATTAACCGTAGTTAACAATTGATGTATGGCCCAAGTATTTTCTATTTCGCCTTGTTCATTTGGATGTGGGTTTATAGTATCTTCTGTTATATGTGCCAATTGAAAAACGATACTTAAAATCATTCCAGCCGTATAATGCATTATGAAAAAACCAATTAAAATTACCCACCAGCTGGCAGCTCCAAAAACTAAAGGTAAAACAATCCAAAAACTGAAATATATTATTTTGGAGATTACTAAACCTGTCCAAAGTGTTTTAGGATTAGGTGTGTTCCCATAAGATAATTTTCTTTTTAAATACCCGCCCATTTGTTTAAAATCAGTAGTTAAACACCAATTTATAGTAAGCAATCCATATAAAAATATAGAATAATAATGTTGAAAAGCATGAAATTTATACCATGTAGCTTCTTTAGTAAAACGGATTACTCTTCCCGCATCTAAATCTTCGTCATGACCAGGAATATTGGTATAAGTGTGGTGTAACACATTGTGTTGCACTTGCCAATTGTAAACATTTCCAGCTAAAATATAGATACTTCCACCCATTATTTTATTTAACCAATTTTTGGATGAATATGACCCGTGGTTTCCATCGTGCATTACATTCATGCCCACACCGGCCATACCTATACCTATGATTACAGAAGCAAAAAGATAGGTTAGAACAGGAATGTCAATGAAAAATATGACAAAAAACGGGATGAAAAACAAACTGAACATAATGCCAGTTTTAATATGTAGCTTCCAGTTCCCAGTTTTATTAATGTTGTGTTCATTAAAATAGTCGTTAACTCTTTTATTTAGTGTTCTAAAAAATTGATTTTTATCTGTTCTTGAAAAAGTTGGTGTTTGCATTTTCATCTAAATATTATGTGTTAATTTACAAATGTACTACTATTTCTCGAAAATTTATTATGATAAATATCATATCGTATAAAAATTGTATTTTTGCAATAAATTTATAATAATTTGGAACTGATATTAAAATATTTCCCCGATTTAACTCCTTTACAGATTGAACAATTCACAAAATTATACGATTTGTATATTGATTGGAATTCGAAAATTAATGTAATTTCTAGAAAAGACATAGACGAACTATATTCTAGACACATTTTGCATTCATTAGGAATTGCAAAAGTAATTCAATTTCAGCCTGGCGCTAATATTTTAGATGTAGGAACTGGCGGAGGTTTTCCAGGGATTCCGTTGGCTATTTTATTTCCTGAAACGCAATTTTATTTAATAGACATCATTGCTAAAAAAATAAAAGTGGTACAAGAAGTAGCAAAAGGCTTAGGTTTAAAAAACGTAAAAGCAGAACAAAAAAGGGCTGAATTAGTAAAAGAAGAATTCGATTTTATTGTAAGCCGAGCGGTAACCAATATGCCGGATTTTGTAAAATGGACAAAAGACAAAACGAAGAAAAATGCTATTCACAAATTAAAAAATGGAATTTTGTATTTAAAAGGCGGAGATTTAACAGAAGAATTGGCTGCATACAAAACAGTGCAATTATTTGATTTATCAGATTTTTTTGAAGAAGATTTTTTTGAAACTAAAAAAGTAGTGTATTTGCCTTTAAAGTATAAATCATGATAACAAAAACGCCTGTCTATAGACAGGCGTTTTTTATGTAAGCACATAAATTTTTATTATTCTAAAATAATTTTTTCTGTATGATTTAAATTTTCACCTTGAAGTTTTAAAATATAAATTCCTGAAGAAAATGCAGAAAGATCTAACGAATTAGAAGTGATAAAGTTATTAATATCCATATTAAATACTTCTCTTCTGTTGATGTCAATAATTTTTACAGAAACCGCACCAGAAAAATCATTAATGTTAATATTTAAATTATCCTTAACAGGATTTGGATATATAGATACGTTTTTATTGCTTGTTAACGATTCGCTATTAAGAACATTACTTGTAAAAGTTCCAGAAAAAATTCCTCTACCATAAGTAGCTGCAAAAACTACATTATCATTTCTTAAGTCTAAATCTGTAACTTTTACATTACGCATTCCGTTATAAGATTGATACCAAGTTGGTGATGCTGCATTAAAATTATTTGTAAACCACACACCTAAATCAGAACCTACTATTACTTCAGTATTTGGTAATAATGGATTTTGAAGAATACATCTAACCGGAATGTCAGGAAAATTGCCTTCTTTATTCACCCAATTTGGTGTTGCAGAAGTACCATTTGTGGTATGCCAAATACTTGTAACATTATAGTTACTCATAGTTACAAAAATTTCATCATTTGATGTGCCGTATTCAATATCTGATATTGTTCCTACAAATGCAGATGATGATAGATCTGTCCAAGTTGGAGTAGCATTGGCATTAGTGAGTCTTAAAACTTTTCCGTTTCTAGTCCCAACAAGTAATGTAGTTGAGCCTGTTGTATATTTAGAGACGGCGAAAGCAGAAGGTGAATTTGTTAGCAGTGTATTTGTTAATATTGTTTTTCCAACTGTCCCAGTTAAACCAACATTAGTATATCTTCTTATTTGATAAGTAGTACCATTTGTATAATCAGCATACAAAATATTTAAATTTGAGTCTAAAGTCATGGGAGAAATGAATGCGCCATTAGTTGTAGACTCACTATTTATTACTTTGACTGCATTGGCAGTAGTTCTTCTATTAATGCTACGATTATATACATAATTTGTAATATAATATTTATCAGCTCCTTGATCGAACATTGTAAATGCTCCATCTCCACCTTGGGCTGGAATACTAGAATTGAGTCCGGACGAAACTGAAGAAAAATATTGTGTACCATTATCTTGTGCTCCTGCTGCAAAATAATCATTTATTAAATTTCCACCTGTTGCACCAACAGGTGCAACACCTAAACTATAAAATTGTGTAACATTGAAGCCATTGTTTCTAGAAGTTGTTGTTAATCCGGCATTTGCAGAATAATAAACACCCCCATCATTACCAAATACTAATTTAGAATTACCTGATAATCCATTGCCAAATGCTAAACCATGCTGATCCGCATGTACATACTGATAACCAAAACCACCATACCAATGAGAAAGTTGCATATATGAAGCTCCTCCATTTGTTGATTTAAACAAATCAATACCACCAAGATATAGCACTTCGTCATTTATAGGATCAGCGGCAATTAATAAATCATAAAAAGCTTGTCCTCTAGTAAAATCTGTTACTGGTATTCCCGAATCAGCATCTATAGGCAACGTTAAATTTATAACTGAATTAAAACTATTTAGCGTTTTAACTATAGCCACAGAATTTGGAATTTCAGCTAAAACATATACTTTTTCTGGATTGGTTTTTGAAACAGCAATTTGAGTTCTATCACCAGAAGCAATTGCATATTTTTCTTGAAAGACTACACCATCTGTAGAAGAAAAAATCCTACCGCCTCCATCACCAAATAAAGAATTATTAGTTGAAGAAAGCCAAATTTTTCCTCCAGCAGTAATTTCTATATCATTTGGCGCCGTTTTATGCCCATCTGTAGTTAAAGGCAGGTTAATTTCAGTCCAACTGGTCCCATTATTTACAGATTTATATAATCCATAGTCGAATCCACCCAATGATGCACCAGCTGAAATTGTTGAAGCGGCAGCTACAAAAACTTCCGATATACCTGAATTATTTCTCACAACAATATCATTAATATGTTGCACGCCTGGAACAAAGTTTCCTGTAATTATAGAAGAATTCATTGGATTTAATGTAACATTTACTGGTCCAGAATCTAACATTGTAACTAATGCATCTCCTTGATTTTGAGAAATTGCCACTGAGGGTATGGTGACACTTCCAAAAGTATCTACACCTCCCATTGCCGCAGGAAATCCAGAAACATTATTTATCATAATTACGGCTATAGCTCCAGCATTAACTGCATTTGTGCATTTTTGGATAAATGAACATGTTCCTCTTTTTATTAAAGCAATTTTTCCATTAACTGATGTAGCATTAATAAATAAACCACAGCCTTCATTTGGAAGCAACGCCCCATCATCTACTAAAACTATATCTGAAGTAATTGTTGTTGATACAGGAATTCCAAAAGATGTAGTTTCAATAGAAGCGTAAGTAGTTGAAATAGGTGAATTTACAATAACGTTCGATGAAGATTGAAAATAAGTTGAACCATTTACACCTCCGAAAACTTTCACCCAATTATTACCTCCATTAGTAGACTTCCACAATCCATTTCCATTAACATCTCCTCCAACATAAGATTCCCCTGTTCCAGCATAAAAAATACTTGGATTGTTTGGATCAACCGCAATACAAGTAACATTTAAATTATCTGGAATATTTACACGAGTCCATTCAGAATTTTCAGTAGAAATATTTGTATTTTTCCAAATTCCTCCACTTACACCTCCCGCAAAAACGGTTTCATTTGTTGGATCATTTGGATCAAAAATTACGGCTCTTGTTCTACCGCCAACATTTGTTGGACCTCGTTCAACCCAGTTATTATCAGTTCCATCTCCTGGAGTTCTATAAGCTGTTAAATCATCATTACGTTGTTTTTCAAGTTTATGTCTTAATAGTTCGAGTTTCTCAGGAGTAGGTCGCCCAATTGTTGGATCCATTGTTGCTTCCCAGTCACTTTCGTAATATTTATTTGGCGGAAGCCCTAAAGCTTGTCTTTCAATTTTTGATTTTTTAAGGGTTTCTTTATATGGACTTTCAGATAAATAACAAGCATGTAAAGCCCTTATTTCATCAAATTTAGAAATTGGCTTTACTGAAACTAGTTGTAAATTCTCAACTGAATTTGTCTTAGTTTTCGGTAAAAATGAATAGCCTTTTGATTTTTTAAATGAAGTATTTTTTATAGATACTACTTTTTTTACTTTTGGTTTAAGTATTTTGGATTCAGTACAACTGATAAAATTAAATAAAGAAATTCCAATAACTAGAAGTAAGCATTTTTTCATAAACATTCTGTGATAAAACATAAAATCAAAATTAATGCAAAATTGACAAAACACAAAAAATTTAATATTCTTTTTTATTTTGTTCAATTAAATTTTAGTTGCATTGATAATTTTATAAATTTCGATTGCTTTTCCATCTGTTAATAACGAAACAAATTGACAAATATTTAATAATTTATCATACATGGTTTGTTTATTTCCTTTGTATTTTTCTGGCAAAATATTCATTATTAAATTATCGAAATTTGTACCAGAATTATTAGAAGTTTGAATGTAAGCTTGAATAAAAACATCTAAAAGCGTATGGATAACTTTATAACCAATAATTTCTTTTTCAATTACTTCTTTTGATTGATATATGTTTTTTACGCTAATATTAATAATATCCGAAATTTGAGCTTTATATTGACTTTTATCTATCAAAGAAACTGAAAATTCACCTTTCAATATAGCTGTTTCATTTTCCATAAATACAGAAACCGCATCATTTATTAAACTTCCAATAGCCAACGCGCGTAAGTAACTAATTCGGTCTTCTTTAGTTTTTAATTCATTATATTTTTTGGAATCAATTGATTTTTGTACCAATTTAATTAAATATTCTAATGCGAAATCTTCATTAATTAATCCGAGTTTTATGCCATCTTCAAAGTCTATTATCGTATAGCAAATATCATCTGCCGCTTCCACTAAAAAAGCTAATGGATGACGAAAATAACCAACATCTGAATTTGATTTGTTTGAAATCATACCCAACTCGGAAGCTACTTCTTGAAAGAATTTTTTGTCTTGTTGAAAAAATCCGTATTTTTTATCGCAAATATTTGAAGTTGGCTTTTTTGGCAAACTTTCTTTCGGATATTTCATAAATGTTCCTAAAGTAGCATAGGATAAACGTAAAGCGCCTTCAACGCCATCTCTGGTTGATGTTAAAATAGAAAAACCATTTGCATTTCCTTCAAAATCAACTATATCTTGCCATTCTTTTTCAGATAAATCTGATTTGTATTTTAAACCGCTTCCTGATGAAAAATATTCTCCAATTGCTTTTTCTCCTGAATGACCAAATGGAGGATTTCCAATATCGTGCGACAAACAAGCTGCTGCCACAATCGCACCAAAATCATTTAATTGATAACCATGAATTTCTTGTAAATGCGGGTATTTTTCCAACACTTTTTTACCAACCAATCTTCCTATCGAACGACCAACTACCGAAACTTCCAAACTATGTGTCAAACGCGTATGCACAAAATCTGTTTTAGAAAGCGGAATTACTTGCGTTTTATCTTGAAGCAAACGAAATTCTGAAGAGAAAATAATTCTATCGTAATCGACTTCAAAACCCAAACGGGTGTCGTCTTGTTCTTTTCGTAATCTTTTACTAGTATCGCCTTGTCGTTTTAAAGACAAAAGTTGTTCCCACTTCATCATTATAATAGGTTTTTAGAAATACGAAGATAGGAATTTAGAAATAAAAAAATCCTTCGTGATGAAGGATTTTAATTTTACGCTTTTAAATTAGATAAGAAAAACAAACTCGATTTTTTTGGATACTTATCGTAACTTTTATCGCTAGGGTTTTCAATAACCGTTTTAAGATTTACCTCATCGCCAATTTTAAACTTTGAAACCACTAATTTATAGTCTAACATATACGGACCGCAGAAAAAATTTCCGTCTGCGTCTTGCTCAATCAATCCTGTATAAACTCCTTTTTCTTTTGCCATGATTTTATTTTTTTCAAAGGTATAAAAAAACAGCCATTAAAAATAATGACTGTTTTATATAATATAATTTATGTTTTCTACTTATGAACCACACATTTCGCAATCTTCTGGACCCGCATTTTTAGCCAATTCAATCATGGCTTGGTATTCTTCCGCAGACATGGTTTCATTTACTGGCTCTACAGCTGCTTCCACCACTTCTAATTGTTCTTTGGCTTGAATATTTTGTATGGGTTCTGCTTTTTTGTCGTTATTTAACGTGAATTTAATCGCATCAACAGCAGCTTTTGTTCGTAAATAATACATTCCAGTTTTTAAACCAGATTGCCAAGCGTAAAAGTGCATAGACGTTAGTTTGGCATAATTTGCATTTTGCATAAATAAATTTAACGACTGCGATTGGTCCACGAAATAGCCGCGGTGACGCGACATATCAATAATATCTTTCATAGACATTTCCCAAACCGTTTTGTATAATTCTTTCAAATCTTCAGGAATATTTAAATTTTGAACTGATCCGTTTTCGCGCATTAATTCTTGTTTTAAATCTTCTGTCCACAACCCTAATTTTACTAAATCTTCCAATAAATGTTTGTTGACCACAATAAACTCTCCAGACAATACTCTACGTGTATAAATGTTTGAAGTATAGGGTTCAAATGCTTCGTTATTTCCTAAAATTTGAGAAGTAGAAGCAGTCGGCATTGGCGCTACTAATAAGGAATTACGTACCCCAAATTCCATCACTTCTTTTCTTAAACTAGCCCAATCCCAACGACCAGATAAATCTGAATCTTGAATTCCCCAAAGGTTATGTTGAAATTCTCCTTGAGAAATTGGAGAACCTTGAAAACTAGAATACGGTCCTTCTTCTTTTGCCATTTCCATAGAAGCAGTTACAGCTGCAAAATACATGGTTTCGAAGATTTCTTGGTTCAATGTTTTTGCTTCATCACTTGTAAAAGGTAATCGCAACATAATGAAAGCGTCTGCTAAACCTTGTACGCCTAATCCGATTGGTCGGTGACGCTTGTTAGAATTTTCTCCTTCAATTACTGGATAATAATTTCTATCAATTACTTTATTTAAGTTTCGAGTAACACGTTTGGTTACGGTGTAAAATAATTCGTGATTAAATGCTCCATTTTCAACAAACATAGGAAGTGAAAGTGATGCTAAATTACAAACAGCAATTTCATCTTTTGAAGTAAATTCCATAATTTCAGTACATAAATTCGAAGAACGAATGGTACCTAAATTTTTCTGATTTGATTTTCTGTTGGCTGCATCTTTATACAACATGTATGGTGTTCCCGTTTCAATTTGCGATTCTAGAATTTTCTCCCATAACTCATGTGCTTTGATGGTTTTTCTTCCTTTTCCTGCCGCTTCATACGACGTATAAAGTGCCTCAAATTCTTCTCCATGAACATCATATAATCCTGGGCATTCATTTGGACACATTAAGGTCCAATATCCGTCTTCTTGAACACGTTTCATGAATAAATCTGAGGTCCACATTGCGAAAAATAAATCACGCGCACGCATTTCTTCTTTACCGGTATTCTTTTTCAAGTCTAAAAAATCGAAAATATCAGCATGCCATGTTTCAATATAAATAGCAAAACTTCCTTTACGTTTTCCGCCACCTTGATCTACGTAACGAGCCGTATCATTAAACACTCGTAACATTGGAACAATTCCGTTAGAGGTTCCGTTAGTTCCACGAATATATGAACCTGTGGCACGTACGTTATGAATTGATAATCCAATTCCACCGGCAGATTGAGAAATTTTTGCGGTTTGTTTTAATGTGTCATATATGCCATCGATACTATCGTCTTGCATTGCTAAAAGAAAACAAGATGACATTTGAGGTTTTGGCGTACCCGCATTAAATAATGTTGGTGTAGCATGTGTGAAGAATTTTTTCGACATTAAGTCGTACGTTTCCAACACGGCTGGCAAATCGTTTAAGTGAATTCCTACAGAAACACGCATTAACATGTGTTGCGGACGTTCAACAATTTGTCCGTTAATTCTTAATAAATACGATCGTTCCAAAGTTTTAAATCCGAAATAATCGTAGTTAAAATCTCTGTTATATATGATATGAGAATTTAAATATTCTGCATTTTCTTGAATTACATTATGCACTTCTTCAGATAAAAGAGGTGCAGATTGATTGGTTCTTGGGTTTACATAATGATACATTTCACTCATCGTTTCCGAGAAGGATTTATTGGTGTTTTTATGTAAATTAGAAATGGCGATACGGGCTGCCAATTGTGCGTAATCAGGGTGAGCAATAGTCATTGAAGCGGCCGTTTCAGCGGCTAAGTTATCTAATTCAGAAGTAGTTACCCCGTCGTATAATCCTTCAATAACTCGCATAGCTACTTTTACAGCATCTACTAAATCGTTTAAACCATAACACAGTTTTTTAATCCTGTCTGTTATTTTGTCAAAACTTACTGGCTCTTTGTGGCCATCTCTTTTAATTACGTACATAGTTTTTGTTTTTTGAAACAGCAAATCCCTTTACTGAATCGGTTTATTTGTATTACTTATTTTTTGTCAGCAAGTAGGACTCCCCTTTTTTTAAAAAAGGAAACATTTGCATTATGGAAAATTAAATAGCAGGATTTTGGGCAAATTCTGTTTTGTAAGTTTTTCTTTTAAAAAGCAGCGTCAAAAGTAATTTTCTGTGCTTCGGTATCGGTATTCATTACACCTGCTTTTTGGTATTCGGCCACTTTTTTCTCAAAGAAATTGGTTTTTCCTTGCAACGAAATCATATCCATAAAATCAAATGGATTTGAAGTATTGTATTCTCTATCGCATCCTAATTCTACTAATAATCTGTCTGCTACAAATTCTAAGTATTGTGTCATTAATCCTGCATTCATTCCAATTAATGAAACAGGTAAAGATTCAGTAATAAATTCTCTTTCGATATTTAAAGCATCTACAATAATGGTTCTGATACGATCTTTTGACACTTTATTTACTAAATGGTGGTTGTGTAAATGCACGGCAAAATCACAATGTACGCCTTCGTCACGTGAAATTAATTCATTAGAAAAGGTTAAACCTGGCATTAATCCGCGTTTTTTCAACCAATAGATAGAACAAAATGCTCCCGAGAAGAAAATGCCTTCTACAGCTGCAAAAGCAATTAATCGTTCAGCAAAAGAATCAGAATCAATCCACTTTAATGCCCAATCTGCTTTTTTCTTAATAGCAGGAAAGACATCTAGAGCATTAAATAGGTCGTTTTTCTCAGCTTCATCTTTTACATAAGTATCAATTAAAAGCGAATACGTTTCAGAATGAATGTTCTCCATCATGATTTGAAAACCATAGAAAAATTTAGCTTCCGCATATTGTACTTCATTTACAAAATTTTCTGCTAAATTTTCATTTACAATTCCGTCTGATGCAGCAAAAAATGCTAAAATATGTTTGATGAAGTATTTTTCGTCTTGAGATAACTTATTGTTCCAGTCATTTAAATCTTGAGACAAATCAATTTCTTCGGCTGTCCAAAAACTGGCCTCCATTTTTTTGTACCATTCCCAAATATCATGGTGTTTGATAGGAAAAATTACAAATCTGTTTTTGTTTTCTTGTAAAATTGGCTCAACGATTGACATAAGTAATTGATTTTTATATTTTAAGCGAGATTGATTCTCTATATTTTTAACTCTACAAATTTCAATAAATCAATTGAATAATAAAAGTCAAACTTATTCACAATTTGACTAAGTTTTTAACAATTCTAGTTAATTTTAAATTTATAAATATTTTTATAAGTACTTGATTTTCAACGTATTAAATTACGTTAAACAAAATAAAAAAATCGGGTTAATTAGCTGAAAACACAATACCTAACACGATTTTTAAGTTGTTTTTTTAATCCTATTTTTTTAAATCTTTGGCTACTTTTTCTAATTCTTCATACCATTCTATTCCAAATTTTCTAACCAAAGCTTCTTTTACAAATTTATATACTGGAACTTGTAATTCTGCACCTAAAGTACAGGCATCTGAACAAATGTGCCATTTATGATAATTTACGGCGGAAAAATCGGAATATTCTTTTACTCGGACAGGATATAAATGGCACGAAACTGGTTTTTTCCAACTTATTTCACCTTGATTGTAAGCTTGTTCAATACCGCAAAGTGCTATTTTTTTGTCAAAAATTACATAAGCACAATCCTTTCCGTCAATTAATGTAGTTTCTAATTCGCCATCTGAACCAATTACATGCGTTCCTTGAGCTGCAATGGCTGCAATGCCTTCTTTTCGTAAAAAGGGTTTTACTTTCGGATAAATATCTGCTAATATTTGAGTTTCTTCAATAGATAATGGCGCACCAGCATCTCCATCCACACAACAAGCTCCTTTACAAGCAGATAAATTACAAACGAAATCTTTTTCCAAAATTTCTTCAGAAACTATGGTTTTTTGAAGTTGAAACATACTTTTTTTTGTTTAAAGCACAAAGGTAGTGATTATAAAACTCAATTTTAAATTAACCAACGCGCCAATTGAAGTTTATCCGTATCTTTGTAGAAAACATTTATGATTGACTGGAAAGAAGTTTTTACCATATCGATGATATTATTTGCTGTAATTGATATTTTAGGTAGTATTCCAATTATTGTAGATTTACGTAGTAAAATTGGGCATATACAATCGGAAAAAGCTTCAATAGTTTCTGCAATTATTATGATTGCATTTTTATTTGTAGGAGAAGAAATTTTAAAATTAATTGGTATTGACGCCAATTCTTTTGCTGTTGCAGGATCATTTGTTTTATTTTTCTTAGCATTAGAAATGATTTTGGGTGTACGATTATATAAAGAAGACAATCCATCAACCGCTTCCATTATACCAATCGCTTTTCCTTTAATTGCTGGTGCTGGAACAATGACAACTTTACTGTCTTTACGAGCCGTTTATGATAAAATTAATATTATCATTGCCATTTTAATTAATGTTATTTTGGTATATGCCGTACTAAAATCGTCTGGGAAAATTGAAAAAATATTAGGTGTAAATGGTTTAGGAATTATTAGAAAAGTTTTTGGCGTAATTTTATTGGCCATTTCTATAAAGTTATTTGCCGCAAACGTAAAAGGATTGTTTGTATAAGTTTAAAAAATTGAAAAATGAAAATATTTAGTTACGTTATTATCGTATTATCAATAATCACAATTATTTTTAATGCAACAAAAATTGATTTCGAAAAACCATTTGAAGGGGAAAATACAATTGCATTAATTGGGATTATTGCCTCGTTTTGCGCTATTTTAGTTGTAACGCTTTTTATGGTGGCCAGAAAAGTAGTGGAACAAACAAAATAGAATCTACTTTTGCTTTTCTAACACTTTAATAATCATTTTGTCTCTAGGAAGCAAAATTTGATAATAGGAAGTATCGTTAAATAATTGTTTAGAAAATTCAGCATATAAATATGTTAGCACTTGTTCTTTATGATTGGATATATTAAAAAGCAATCCATTAGAAGTTAAGTATTCTTTAAATTGAATGAAATATTTGTCATTTTTAAACAATTCATTTTTCAATTGTATTGCATTCATTTTACTGAAAAAAGATCGATTTTTATCTAATTTTTCAAAAGCATAATAACTCATAATATCTGATTGCAGCAACAAGGACAAACCTTCTTTACTGTGGTTTTTTTCAATTGGCACAAATACATCGGGAATAATGCCGCCTCCGCCGTAAACAATTCTGCCTTTTTTGGTTTTAAATTTTAAACTATCCGCAACTTTGATGCTATCTGCTTCGTACAATTCGCCATTTAAAAACCGTTTTTCAAATTCGTTAAAATATTTTTCGCCTTTGTCTTCATAAGGTTTTTGAATACTTCTTCCAGATGGCGTATAATATCTTGCAATGGTTAAACGCACTGCAGAACCGTCATTCATTTTCATTTCGCGTTGCACCAATCCTTTTCCGAAAGAGCGACGTCCAATTATAGTTCCTCTGTCGTTATCCTGAATGGCTCCAGCAAAAATCTCACTAGCCGAAGCACTATTTTCATCAA